>JAKQSG010000138.1 GCA_029563245.1 Candidatus Omnitrophota bacterium | reverse complement strand
ATTCCCGGCGAGAAGGACGAAGACCTTGATGCCATTATCGATTTCTCCGTAAAGGCCTCTGATTTAAGAAAAGATCTCAGGCAGCCGGCGGCAACCGTAAATCTGAGTATCAGTAATCTTATTCCTAAGCCGCATACTCCTTTGCAGTGGGCGGCAATGATAAGTTTGGATAATATGAAGCGTAGCCAGGATTATATCAGGGAGAAGTCGCTTAAACGCAAGAGGCTTAAAATCAGTTTCCATAACTTTAGGATGAGTTTTCTGGAGGGCGTTTTCTCGCGCGGAGACAGAAGGCTGTCCAAGGTAGTTTTTAACGCATTTAATAAAGGGGCCAGGTTTGATGCCTGGAGCAGCTACTTTAATTTTGATATATGGGATGCCTCTTTTAAGGATGCCGGTGTCGACCCCTTATTTTATTTGAAAGAAAAAAGAGTTGATGAATTGCTCCCCTGGGATTTTATCGAGACCGGGGTGGATAAGGAATTTCTGGTTGAGGAATTTAACAAAACTATTGCCAGATAATGCTTTAAGGGGTATAATTCTAAGACAAAAATACTTTTTATAAAAATGGGAGGTTAGAGATGGCGAAGAACCGAGGTTTACTTTCTTTATCTTCGCGCGGGCTTAAGCATAAATTAATGATTTCTGCTGCCCTGATGTCGGTTTTGCCTTTGCTGGTAAGTTCGTATATTGTTTCTACTTATGTGCTTCCGCGCATAGGCCTAAAGATAGATATTTTGCTTGCTCTTTTTATAAGTATCATTATTGCTAGTATAGGTTTTTTTATCACTAAGGAGGTATTTGACCGTGTCCTTACGGTTACCTCTGACGCCAAGTTAATTGCTGCGGGGGATTTGTCCCACAAGCTGGATATAGAATGTGATGATGAAGTCGGCGACCTTGGGGATGCCCTTAACAAGCTCACCCAGCGCATACGCAGCAATATGGATGAACTCAAGACCTACGGTGAGAGGACTGCCGAAATCAATCTCGGTATTCAAAAAAAGGTTATCATACTCTCCAGCCTTCTTCAAATAAGCTCCCAGATTTCACAATCCGAGAACCTGGATGATATACTTAAGATTACGGTAGAGAAAGCCAGGCTTCTGGCTAATTCTGATTTGGCTTACCTGTTTTTCAGGGATGAGCATCAGGATGCCTTTTCGGTGCGTGTAGCTGAAGGGGCTGATTCCGAGTACCTGATGGATATTAAAATAGAGCCGGCAGAAGACCTTATGCTGGAGATCGTTAAAAGCAATAATAAGGCTATGGTCTTAGATAAGGTAAGCGCATCTTCCGATGCATTTTCATCTTTTACGCGCGAGAAGCTTAATCTTAAGAATACTTTAGCCCTGCCGGTATATCTGCACAAAAGGGTTATCGCCCTTCTTGGGGTGGGAAATACGCGCGAAGACTTCTCTTATTCAAAGGAAGATATAGAGCTTTTGGATATTTTCTCTAAGCAGATAGCTATTGCTGTAGAGAATGATATTCTTACGCGTAACGTAAGAAGGCTCGAAGTAAAAGATTCCCTTACCGGTTTGTATAATGAGGCATTTATGCGTAACCGCCTGAATGAAGAGATCAAGAGGGCTATCGCTTATCGCCGGCCGTGTTCGTTCATCGTTGTAGATATAGATAACTTTAAGAAGTATAATCAGTCCTTTGGCTCTCTCCAGGCTGAGTCAGCGATAAAGAGGATAGCATCGCTTATCAGGGAGTCGGTAACCGAGATAGACCGAGTAGGCAGGATTGGGGATGATGAATTTGCGGTTATACTTCCGGAAAAGAATAAGCGTGAAGCCCAAGAGGTAGCTGAGAATATAAGGGGGAAGGTTGAGTTTAGCTATAGCGAATATGTTGACCCTATCAGGAAGATCACTGTCAGTGCCGGAGTCAGCGAGAATCCTTTAGACGGCATAACTTCTGAGGAGCTGATTGATAAGGCCAAAGAGCTTCTGGAGATAGCCAAGAATGGCGGGCGTAACCGCGTAATTATTTTTAAGGACCGTTAAATATATGGCATTAAGAAGGATAATTAATAAACAGCTTGGGGAGTTGCTTGTGGAGCGGGGCATAATCAATGACCAGCAGCTTGAGAAGGCCTTGAGTGTGCAGAAGGATAGGGGCGGGCTTATCGGAGAGCTCTTGGTGGAACTGGGTTTTGTAAAAGAGGAAGATATAGCCCAATCATTGACTGCGCAGTATGGTTTTCCCTACCTTCCTCTGGGAAATTACGATATTAATCCTGAGATAATTAATGTTGTCCCTGGCAGGGTAGCCCGTCAGTATCTTTTAATGCCGGTTGATAAAATCGGGAATAACCTTACCCTGGCGATGTCTAACCCTCTTAACGTGCAGGCTATCGAGGATGTAGAGTTTTTATCCGGCTGCAGCGTGCAGACATTTGTATCCACCTCTTCGGATATTAAAAAGGCAATAGCAAAATATTATAAAGATAAGGAATAATGGTATCCTTAAAAGACCGCCTTACAGAAATCCTGATAAATAATAAAATAATTACCCAGGAACAGCTTGATCAGGCGCTCTTGGTCCAGAAAGAGAAGGGTGGTAAGCTTAGCGATATAATTGTCGCTTTAAAATTCATCAAAGAGCACGAATTAGTCTCTACCTTAAGCGAAGGACTGGGCCTTCCGCTTATGGACCTTAAACGTTTTAAGATTGACCCCGAAGTTGTTAAAATAATCCCGGTTAATATCGCCCGCCATTACCAGATGATCCCGCTCTCTAAAATAGGGGATACCATCACGCTGGCTACCGCAGACCCTTTAAATATCTTTGCCATTGACCACGTCTCTTCCCTTACCGGATATAAGATAAACCCGATTATATCCAGCAGCCAGGATATATCCCAGACTATTGACTTAGTCTACCCTGATTCTACTAAAGGAGTAATTGATGACCTGGTCAAAGAGATGTCCGCTTCTTCTATTGAGCTAATCCGCGAAGAAAGGGAGCTGTTTCCTTCTGACCAGGAGCTGGATGCGATAAGCCGACAGGCGCCGGTAATACAAGTTACCAACATGATATTAGAAGAGGCGGTAAGGAAGAAGTCTTCCGATATTCTGATTGAACCTTTTAGCAAGAAGTTGAGGCTGCGTTACCGCGTGGACGGTATTCTGCATGAACAGAAAGCCCCATCAAAGAGTGTGCATGCCTCGATTGTATCGCGTATTAAGGTAATGTCTGATTTAAATATTGCAGAGCACAGGCTTCCTCAGGACGGGCGTTT
>JAKQSG010000116.1 GCA_029563245.1 Candidatus Omnitrophota bacterium | reverse complement strand
GCGCCGATTTGCATAACATCCACATATTTAGTCACCAGCTCAACATCTCTTGTATCCATAACCTCGCTTACCGTAACTAACCCAAGGCCATCTCCTACGCTTTTTAATATTTTCAAGCCCGCCTCTCCTAAGCCCTGGAAGCTATAAGGAGAGGTGCGTGGCTTGAATGCGCCTCCGCGCAGAATAGTTGACCCCGCCTTCTTTATCTCAACAGCGATATTGCGCAGCACTTCTTCACTTTCAATCGCGCAAGGACCTGCCATGATCGGTATTTTTTTACCGCCGATCTTAACTCCCTTACCCAAATCAATGACTGAGCTTTCTGATTTAAACTCACGGGAGACAAGCTTATATGGAGCTAGGACAGGGATAACCTTTTCTACCCCCGGGAAAACCTCTAAAGGGGTAACCCTTAAGACATCTTCCGGGCCGATAACTCCGATAATGGTACGCTCCGTACCCTTTGATACATGAGGGGTAAGCCCAAGCTTCTTCACCTTATCTACGATATGATTTACCTGCTCCAAACTCGCCTCAGGCCTTAATACTATGATCATCTCAATCCTCCTTAATGCTTAAATATATACTTAGCGCAAACGGATTACCTTCTTCAAAACTTTGATAAACCTGATATTCTCTTTCTTCGTCCCGATTGTAACGCGAATAAAATTCTTTAATCCATACTGGCGCATATCCCTTACGATCACACCGAATTTCAACATTTCTTTAAATAAAGCAAACCCGTCTCTGCCCGTATCAATAAGTATGAAATTAGCTACGGAGGCAACATAGGGGATCCCCATCTGCGCAAAATTCTTATAAAGAAAACTTTTCCCTTCTGCGATTAAAGCCTTGGTCTTAACCAGAAATTTTCTATCGTCAAGGGCTGCTATAGCAGCTGCCTGCGCCAGGGAATTAACATTAAAAGGTTGCCTTGACCTTTCAAGATAACCTATAAGCTCAGGACTACCCAGGCAATATCCCAGCCTTAAGCCAGCTAGACCATAAGACTTAGAACAAGTCTTAAGAACCAAGACATCCTTCCTCTTGATATAATTTAAACTTTGAGGAAAATCATCGACATCGATAAAAGCATCATACGCCTCATCCAGAACAACAAGCACCCCTTCGGGTATCCCTTTTAAGAATTCATCCAGTTCATACTTGGTAACATAGGTTCCCGTGGGATTATTGGGGTTAGCGATAAAAACCACCTTTGTCTTCTGGGTTATTCTCTTCTTAATCGCATCAAGGTCAAATTTAAAATACTTCAAAGGCACGGTAATCGCCATCCGGCAGTTTACCGAAGATATAATTTTATATTCAAGAAAAGCGGCCTCAGAAGTTATGATACACTCTCCTTCATCCACAAATGTCCTGATAATTATATCAATCAATTCGTCAGAGCCGTTGCCTAAGGCGATATTTGACTGCTCCAGTCCGTAAAACTTGGCCAGCTTTCTTTTTAAGAAATAGGCGTTTGAATCAGGGTAGCGGTTTACAGAAGAGAGCGCCTTACGTACTGCCTCAAGCGCCTTAGGGCTGGGACCCAAAGGGTTTTCATTAGAGGCAAGCTTAATAACTTCCTTAAGCCTTAGCTGGCGTTTAATCTCTTCTATCGGCTTGCCGGCCTGATAGGGATTGACCTTCAAGAGGTGTTTTCTCGGTAAAACCATTGGTTTATTCTCCTACCGGGTAAGAACCTAATATTTTCAGGAACTTGCATTTATTGTCAAGCTCTGCAAGGGCCTTACGTATCCCGGGTTCATTCTTGTGGCCTTTTAAATCCACAAAAAAATAATAATCCCACGCCCTTTTCTTTGAAGGGCGGGATTCTATTTTAGTCAGATTAATCCCGTTCTTTTTAAAAGGTATAAGCATTTCATGCAAAGCGCCAATCTTATCTTTTATAGAGAAAAGTATAGAGGTCTTATCTCTTCCGGTTGGCCTGGCATCATTTTTACTGATAACAAAGAAACGGGTAATATTATGCGGCGAATCTTCAATATCTCTGGCAAGCACCTTCAATCCATAAACCCGGGCCGCCAATAAAGAGGCTATACAGGCGCTATTCTTCTCCTTTGAAGCTATCTGCGCTGCGCGCGTCGTACTAGAAACCTCAATCTGCTCTGCCTGAGGAAAGTTCTCCAAGAGCCAACTACGGCACTGGCCAAATACCTGAGGGTTGGAATAAATCCTTTTAACTTTAGCCTGGGCAGAATTGCTTAAAAAATTGTGAGCTACATCCAGGATCACCTGCGAGCATATCTTTAAATCCGAATCCACCAATAGATCCAGGGTATGGGTAACCGCCCCTTCAATCGAATTTTCAATCGGAACAACCCCATAGTCTGCCTTGCCTCTTTCCACTTCCAGAAATACATCGGCAATACTCGTACAGGCAACATACCCCACCTGTGAGCCGAATTTCTTTAACGCCGCCAGATTACTGAATGAGGCTTCCGGCCCCATATAGGCAATCATTAATGGTTTTTCCATCTGCAGGCTACTGGACATTATCTCGCGGTATATTGCCTTAAGGGAAATATCATCGATAGGACCTTGCGAAAAAGCAGAGATCTTTCTTAAAATCTCACTCTCGCGTTCAGGAACGTAAATATCCCTCCCGCCCTTATTCTTTATCTTTGCGATATCCAGAATAATTTTAGTACGATCGTTTAATAACCGCACAATCCCCTTATCTATCTTATCGATTTTATTGCGCAATGCTTTCAGGCCCATTCTCCCCCTCCGCATGGTTTTCTCCTTCCGGGAATTCCTCAATCAGTTCTCCCTTCTCTGCTAAAGTTTTAAAATCTTCGATTTTAGGCAAATCCTGAAGCGATTTCAAACCAAAATGCTCTAGAAACTGCCGGGTCGTGCCATATACATAGGGATTACCCGCAGCCTTCTTCCTTCCGCTGATACGGATCAGGCTTTTTTCCAATAAACTTTTCATCACCCCATCTACGTTGACATTCCTTAACAACTCTATCTCCCCCCTGGTTAAAGGCTGCTTATAGGCAATGATGGCCAAGGTTTCAAGAGCAGGCTTAGATAATCTCTCGGTATTGCGCCCCTTAAAAAGTTTTTTTAAAAAAGGCGCAAACTCGGGTGCAGTTATCATCTGAAATCCGCCGGCAATCTCAGTGATTCTTATGCCACGATTATTCTCCTGGTATTCCTTTTTCATCTCCTCGATAAGCTCGAGGGTATCCTTGGCCGGTAAATTATCCAGAACTTCCCTTATTTTTTCCAGAGCCAAAGGCCTTTCGCTTGCAAGAAGCAGAGCCTCTATTACAGATTTACGGTTATCTCCCATTACTTTGCCTTTTTCTGTTTATATACCAGGTTTAACAATTCTTCGGTACTGGAAACTTTTGGTGAGGACTCCAGCGCTCTTCTGATCATATTTAATGCCTCTTGTTTTTTATATTCCAGTTGAACCAGCACGGCTAAGGCCTCATCTGATATGTCCCTGGATTTGGTAAAGTCTTCTTTTTGGCGGCAGTAATCCTGTATCAATCCAAACTTTCCAATCTTATTCTGAAGTTTAGCAATAATTTCACGGGCTCTCTGTTGGCCTATGCCCGGAAGGGATTTTAAATAAGCCAAATCCGCCTCGTCTATTGCCCGGGCAATCTCAGATATCGGTTTATTTAAGGCCCTCAAGGCAGCCCGCGGGCCTATGCCCGAAACAGTAATAAAAACCTCGAAAAAATCCCTTTCAATATCATTTAAGAAACCGACCAGGACCGGAATACTTTTATTCGGCTCAGATTGCAGGTAGTGAAACGTTTTCAGGCTGATCTTTCCGTCTGCATCCACTGACTCGCCTATGCGCTCCATGACCGCAGTAGGTATCAATACCTGATAAGATATGCCTCCTACCTCCAGTATTAAATAATTATCACCCTTCTCAACAACCTTTCCTGAGATACCTGAAATCATCTTTCCTTTCTCGCTATATAACTATGGGCTATGGCTAAAGCCAAGGCATCAGTTACATCCATATACTTAGGGAGCTTATCTAACCCCAAGATTGAAACAACCATCCTCTGCACCTGAAGCTTGGAAGCTAAGCCTTTACCGACTATTGCCTTCTTAACCCTTGTTGCAGCATATTCGATTAAAGGGATATCGCTAACCGCAGAAGCCAGGCAGATCACCCCACGCGCCTGTCCAAGTATATATGAAGTCGCTGGATGCCGGTAGTGCGAATATATTTTTTCTAGTACCAGGCAATCCGGCTTAGTATCGGCTATGAGCTTGCTTACTGAGTTAAATATTTTCTCAAGCCTTATAGCTATATTATCTTTTGGCTTTGTGGAGATTATGCCTGCCTCAATAAGAGAGAAATTATTGTTTTGGGCAATAATTACCCCGTAACCCGTTAAAGTTAATGCCGGGTCAATCCCCAGTATTTTCATTTAGCTTTCAGCGGCTATTTTCTCCATTATCTCATCCGGTATATCAAAATTTGCGTAAACCTGCTGCACATCATCGTGGTCCTCCAGAGAATCGATAAGGCTCAACAGCTGCTTGGCATCGCTGCCGGTTAATTTTATGGTAGAAGACGGAATCATAGTTACCTCTGCATCTTGAGGCTTAATTCCTTTATCCTCAATAGCCTGTTTTACTTTTTCAAAATTCTGCGGAGCACAAAAAATCTCGTAATTCTTATCATCCACCTTCATATCCTCTGCCCCGGCGTCTAAAACAAGGTTCATCAACTCATCTTCCTTTGCTTGAGATTTTTCAATAAGAAAGTATCCCTTCATAGTAAACATCCAGCTCACAGCTCCGGCTCCGGCAAAATTGCCGTTTTTCTTTGACATAATATTACGGATCTCTGCACTGGTACGATTTTTGTTATCAGTCAAAACCTCAATCATCATTGCTACTCCTCCGGGGCCATACGCCTCATACATCGCTGTCTCATAGACCACCCCCGGCAATTCACCCGTACCGCGCTTAATGGCCATCTTGACATTATCAGAAGGCATATTAGCTTCCTTGGCCTTCTGCATCACTGCGCGAAGCCTAGGATTTGTATCAGGATTACCTCCCCCTTCACGGGCGATAACAGTAATCTCCTTAATTATCTTTGTATATGCAGCGCCTTTTTTAGCGTCGGCTATACTTTTCTTACCCTTATTTGTCTTCCATTTAGAATGACCTGACATTTTTATTCCTCCCTTTTTTTATCATTGTATTATTAAAATGAGCAGGCAAAATAAGCCGGGTTCTGTCTCGATTGCGAATTTAAACGCATCTAAAGTGGCTATTCCTCTAAGATCTGAGGGCTTAACGGCCCTAAGATTCTAGCAGCTTAACACCCGAGATTGATGAGGTGCCGGATTAGCGCCTGTCTGCCTTAAGCAAACTCATCTCCTATTCGCCTTGCTCCGCGTAGAGATTGCCTCGTTTCACCTTTAATCGTCTCTGTGGCTCTTATCCTCCCGCTAAATACCAGCGGTGACAGGTATTAGCCTGTTACGCCTTCCTATGGAGCCCGGACTTTCCTCCCGCCGGGTTTACCGGCGAGCAGCCACATTCCGCCTGCTCATTTATACGAAAAAACTTATTTACCGCCTGAGTTGCTAACTTATCGGCGCCCTTGTTTTCTTCGCGCGGGATACTGTAAATAGAAAACTTTTTGAATAAAGCCAGAAGTTCAAGAGATTCTTTGTAAAGCCCCGCAATATTTTCATTCCTGACCTTATATATCTTATTTAACTGACGAGCAAGAAGCTGGCTGTCCGTCTTCAGGGTTAAATAATCCGCCTTCAAATTCAGGGCCTCTTTTAAAGCATAAATCAAGGCCGTGTATTCAGCAACGTTATTCGTAGCATTACCGATATAAGCAGATATATTCTTGATAACACATCCACAATGACAAATTACCACCCCGACTCCGCTTGGGCCCGGGTTTCCCTTAGAGGCCCCGTCAATATATATCTCTAATTCTTTCATTAAGGTTTTTGACTTTAATCCGCCTCATTTATATAAAGCATCCTATTGCAAGTTTCACAGGTAATAATGCGCTCGTACATCTTAATTAAGTTGATTACCTGGGGCGGCACAAACATATTGCACCCTCCGCAGGAATTTCCCTTTACCGTAACTATAGCCAGTCCGTCACGACTTGCCAGTATCCGCTCGTATTGAGATAGGATTTTAGGCTCAATGGCCACGAGGGCCTGTTTTCTTTGCGCATCTAACTGGCTCAAATTACCCTCTATCTCCTTAACCCTTAATTCTATCTTCGCCTTCTCCGATAAAAACACCTTTTCCTGTTCTTTAATTCTGGATTTCTCCTCCTCTACCTTTACCTTTATCTTATCAGTCTCTACTAATAATTCTAATATTTTATCTTCTATAACAGAGGCGTCCGCCTTAGAATCCTGTATCTGCTGGAGCATCGTCTGGTATTCTTTATTTGTTTTCAGGGAATATAACTGCCCTTGCAGCTTTACAGTTGCCTCCTCTTTAGCGCCCAGCTCTAACTCCCTCTCTTTCTTTTGCTTGGCAAGATCAAGCGAATCCTTCTCCAGCTGCGCCAGATGCGCTTTTTTAGCCTCAAAGGAATCTTCAAGCACCTTGATCTCTGCCGGCTTTAAAGATTTCTCCAGGCGTAGTTTGAATATTTGGGTATCTAATTCCTGAAGTTTAATTAAACTGGCTAACTGCGCTTTTAGATTAGAGACAGGCAAAATCTTCTCCTTTTTTAATGGGCATTAGAGGACTCGGACCTCTGGCCTCTACAATGTGAATGTAGCGCTCTAACCAACTGAGCTAAATGCCCTAAGTTAATGGGCCCAGAAGGATTCGGACCTCCGACCAAGTGATTATGAGTCACCTGCTCTACCACTGAGCTATGGGCCCAAAAGTTAGAGAATTATTTTACTATTCTTTAATGATTTTAGCAAGACAAAAATTAGGTAATTTAATGAGGGAGGACTACTTTTCTTCCTGGAGGATACTAAGAAAGATCTCGGTAATTTTAGGGTCAAATTGCGTACCAGCCCCTGACTTAATAATCCTTGCGGCCTTGACTTTAGAATATGCCTTGCGATAAGGCCTATCGCTGGTTAAGGCTTGATAGACATCGGCAAGGGCAATGATCCTGGCACCGATAGGGATATCCTCTCCCCTTATACCCTTGGGGTAACCTTTACCGTCCCATCTGGCATGGTGATAAAAAATAATCGGTATCAATCCCTGCAAAAAGTGTATTGGCCTTAATATATCAGCCCCGATTTGAGGATGTTTCTTGATCTCTTCAAATTCTTTATCTGTAAGCTTGGATTTTTTAAGCAAAATCTTCTCGCTAATGCCGATTTTCCCTAAATCATGCAGGATCGATGCCTGGCGGATCAGCTCAACTTCATCGCGCTCTAATCCAAGCTTATTAGCAATTAAGGTGGCGAAGTGCCCGGTAAGCTCCACATGTTCACCGGTATAATGGTCTTTTAGCTCTATTGTTTTGGCAAAAGCCAGGATTGCTTCGGTTATGTTCTGATTCGCCCTTTTGTTAAGCTTATCAATTTTGTTCTTGAGGATATTGATATCCCGGCTGCTGCCCTTTTTTCTCCCGTAGGTTTTATATTCTTTCTTCAAATCGGATAATAGATAAGCCCTGTTCCCTCCTGACTCCTTAGCCTTGTTAAGAATCTGGTCTGCTAAATTAACCAGATCCATACCGCTGCTAGCATTATCCTCAGGGTAAGAGACGGCCCCGATGCTTATCTTAAGCTTAATAGCATGCTTCTTATTACCGAAATTATGGATATTAATATCTTCTATGATTCTTTGGGAGAGCGCAAATACCTGTTGCCTATCTATCCCCGGAGAGATCACCAGAAACTCCTCACCGCCAAACCTTATGACGATGTCATATCTTCTTACTATCTTCTTTAATTCGCCCGCAAACTGTTTTAAAACAAGGTCTCCGAATTGGTGGCCGTAAACATCGTTTATAGATTTAAAATAATCTATATCCAGCATAATAATCGCCAGGTGATGGGCAAATCTTCTGGCACGGTGAAATTCCGCCTCAATAACCTCTCCCAGATAACGGTGATTATATAAACCGGTATGGGGATCAGTAAGCGATAGCTGTTTTAACTTTCTATTAGAATTGGACAAATCATCAGCCAGAACCGATATTCTGTGCCTGGCGTTTTTATGTTCCGAGATTTCGTTCAGAAGCTCTTCCGTCCTCTCCCTCACTATATCTTCAAGATGATATCTATACTTAGCTAATTCATCTTCGATCTTCTTGCGCTCTGTTATATCTACGTTAACCTCAGCCACCTGCCATATACCGTCATCTGACTTATAGGGCATGCTTATAACCTGCACCAACCTGTTATTTTCGGCGATAAGCACCTCCTCTGAGAAGACAATTTTCTTAGTTTTCAGGGCTTTTCTTATCCCGCAATTCTTGCACTCTGACTTAGCGCCCATAAAATACTCATAACACTTCCTTCCCCGATAATCGCCATAAACCTTTGCCCACTCTTTATCCACAAACAAGAGATTAAAATCCGAATCAATTATATCTAAACCTGTCTTAGTCGCCCCGAGCACAAACTCCATTTGTTTTCTGAGGCGACTCCTTTCCTCTTCAAGGCGCTTACGCATCTCAAGCTCTTTCTGCAGAGCTTTTGTACGATCGTTCACCAGATCTTCAAGATGCGCCTGATAACGGGCAATATCTTCCTTCAGCTTCATTTCTTCTTCTATATTAGTGACAAAAGCAAAATCCATTATTCGGCCTTCAATAACAACAGAATTAGCGACAACTTTTACCCGGATAATCCTGCCTTCTTTAGTTATATTCTGCGACTCGAAAACTAATTTGGATTTAGAAGTTAATTCATCCCAGTGTTTTTTCCAATTCTCAGGCCCGTAATTATGGTCGATATCCTTAACCGACATATTGCCGATAAGCTCATCTTTGGAATAACCCAATGACTCACAAGCCATTTGATTAACGTAAAGGAACTTTCCTGTAGAATCGGTAAGGAAAACTGATTCGGAAGCTTGGTCCATAGCGGTTTTAATAAAATTCAAGTTTAGTTCGTCGCGTTTATGAGACTCGATCTCCTTCCTTAAATCTTCATTAACCCGGGTCAACTCTGCAGTCCTGACCTTTACCCTGATCTCAAGCTCTGCCTTTGCCTCCCGCAGCCGCTCTTCGTATTTCTTGCGCTCAGTAATATCACGCGCTATACCGGTAGTACCTATAATATCCCCTTTATCCCCGTATATAGGAGTTTTAATAGTTTCTATCCATCTAATCTTGCCATCTTTATCTGAGAGTGGCTCTTCAATACGCTTGCGTTTGCCTGTCCTGATAACCTCCTGGTCATCTACACGATAGCTCTGCGCTAATTCATCCGGCCATATATCTAAATCTGTCTTACCGATGAGCTCTTCAGGTTTATATCCGCAAGCTCTTCCAAAAGCCTCATTAACAACTATAAACCTGCTATCCTTGTCTTTTAACCAGGCTATGTCCGGTATGTTATTTAATATGGCTTTCTGCTGGAGCTCGGTTTTGCGCAGAAGCTGGTCGGCAAGCCTGTAGCGTGACTGTGCCTTTTCCAGCTCAGTAATGCGGATTTGCAGGAATTTTAACTCATCGCTTAAGCGTTCGTCTGATTTATGACCTAAGTTATCATTTCCATCCATAATGAAGAACTAATACTCCCTCTGGTGTGCCAAGGTCATATCTAAAAAGGTGCGTAACCTACGTGAGCGCGTAGGATGGCGTAATTTCTTCAGGGCCTTTGCCTCAATCTGGCGCACCCTTTCCCTGGTAACCTTAAAAACATTTCCTACTTCCTCTAATGTCCGGGCAGCGCCATCTGAGATGCCAAAACGTAAAACCAGAATCTTTCTCTCGCGCTCAGTTAATGTATCCAGCGCTGAGTTCATCTCATCTTTAAGCATAGAGCGGACAGTAGCGTTAGCGGGTGAGACTGCTTTCTTGTCCTGTATAAAATCGCCAAAATGAGTATCCCCTTCATCGCCTATAGGCATCTGTAAAGATATAGGCTCCTGGGCAATTTTTAATATTGATTTTACCTTTTCCTGCGGCAAACGCATCTTATAGGATATTTCCTCAGGGGTAGGCTCCCTTCCATTTTCCTGAACAAAAATACGCGAATACCGTATAATCTTATTTATCGTTTCGGTCATATGAACAGGAATACGAATAGTACGCGCCTGATCAGCGATAGAGCGGGTTATCGCCTGCCTTATCCACCAGGTTGCATAAGTAGAGAACTTATAGCCCCTGCGGTATTCAAACTTCTCAACTGCCCGCATCAACCCGATATTACCCTCCTGTATCAAATCCAGGAAGGATAAGCCCCGATTGGTGTATTTTTTTGCTATGCTTACCACCAGCCTAAGGTTAGCCTCTACCAATTTCTTTTTGGCACGGTTAAACTTAATATGCGCTGATTTGATTAATTTTATCTGTTCTTTTATCTTTTTATAAGGCGCTCCCAGTTCTTTTAATATCTCCTGCCTTCTTGTAAAACTACGCCTGCCCTGGCGGGATAATTGATCAAATTCCCTGGCCAGCTTAATAAGCTTACGCACTGAGACCTCTACTACGGAGGTTACGAAATTAAAATCCAAAAGCAGGTCAGTTGCAAGGCTATCGTTTCTTACGCGCTTAAGTTTCTTTAGGGTCCTTTTAATCTTACCCAAAACTCCGCTTTTCTTAATTTTTACGTCTTCCTTAACCACCTCTTCCAGGTTGATCGTGCCTTCTACGATATCATTGGCAACGGATACCGTATGGTTGCGTACAAGCCTGGTATTTAAAGCTGCGCGTTTAAAATTTTCCTCTGCCCCTTCTATTTTCTTAGCTAATTCTATCTCGAGCTCCCGGGATAAAAGAGAAATAGAGCCCATCTGTTTTAAGTACATCTTAACCGGGTCATCTAAAGGGATAAAGCGCTCTTCGCTCTTCAGCTGCTCCGCCAAAAGGTCTTCCTTCGCCATTAAGGCACTCTTCTCGATTGGCCTCTCCTCCTGCCGTTCCACTACCTGTATATCTTCATTCCCCAAAAGCTCAAAGAGCCGGTCTAGGTCATCAGAGGAAGAGATATCCTCAGGTAAAAGATTATTCACCTCATCATAAGTAAGGAAACCCTTCTGCCTTCCTAAGGCAACTATCTTTTCTAAATCTTTGAAGCCTTGCGTCTTTTTCTTCATATTTTTTTCACCTCTTTTTGATTAAAGCATGAAATTCCTCAACAAGGCTATTGAGCCTTGCCTCATCGCCTGCGTGCTGAGCAACCTTTATCTCTTCATGAAGCCTCTGCCTGATTACCTTTAAACGTTCGTCCTTGATTCTCTTAAGGCAGTCATCCGCCATTCTCTCTTTATGCTCGATAGATAAACCATCAGGAATAAATTCCTGTTCACAGACCAAAGAAGATAGATCTTCCTCAAGATGATTCATTAAGATCTGGGGCTTTACCTCCCTGCCCTGCTCCATAAGATTAAACATCACCGAGACAACACGACAGATACGCTCATCCTTAAAATCATTCGGACTTAAGTTATCCTTCATACGGGAAATAAGACTATTTTCTTCTAACATAAGAGACATAAGCAGTTTCTCAGTCGGGCTTATGTTCAATGGTTTCTTTTTAAGCGGGACCTGCGCTGGCGGGGTAGTCCTGGAAGCCTTCGTCTTCTTTGACTCTTCCAGCAAAGCCCTCTCGTCAACATCCAACCTAAGGCTTAATTTCTTAAGGTATTCAGACTTTAAAATAGAATTCTTTATTTTATTAATAGTCTCCAGCATTAAAGCACAAACCTTAACCTTATTGTTGACATCCTTTACATCATAACGCGAACTTAAAACCTTAAGCTTATAGTCAAACAGGTCGCAGGCAGCATTAGCCTCCCTGCGTAAACCCTCAACCCCTACCTTGCGGACAAAAAGGTCAGGATCAAATCCTCTCGGTAAAGAGACCACCCTGACATTCACTTCTTCTTCAATAAATATATCCAGGCTTCTTAAAGTCGCTAGCTCGCCCGCGCTATCAGCATCATAAATCATCACCACATTATTGGTATATCTTTTCAATAACCTTACCTGGTCTGCGGTCAATGCCGTACCTTGAGAGGCGACAATGTTTTTAAATCCTGCCCGGAAGGGAATGATAAAATCCATATATCCTTCTACCACCCCTACAAAATCATTTTCCCTTATCGCCTCTCTGGCCAGATTAAGCCCATACAGATTCTTACCCTTGGTATAAACCAAGGTTTCAGGAGAATTAATATACTTAGGTAAGCTATTATCGAGCACACGGCAACCAAACCCCAAGACCCTACCCTTAACGTCCAATATGGGAAAAACTATCCTGTTCCTGAAGCGGTCATAATAACCTCCGCCATCCTTAGCAACTATCAATCCGGCCTTATCCATCAAATTAAGGTCAATTCCCTTAGAGCGCAGGAAATTCATCAGGCTATCCCATTTATCTAAAGCAAACCCGATTTTTAACTCCCTGATTATATCCAGGGAAACTCCTCGGCTAAGCAAATAATCTTTGGCTGCAGCCGCATCTTTTGACTGCAGATTATCGCTGTAAAATTGAGCGGACATCTCGTTTATCTTAAAAAGCTTAGTAATTATCCCTTGAGTTTTATTATCGGCGCTATTATCTAAAGGCAGAACCACACCGGCCTTACGCGCCAAAACCTCAACTGCTTCAGGGAAATCCATCTGCTCATAACGCATGAGGAATTTAAAGGCATTACCCGATTCTCCGCAGCCAAAACAATTATAAATCTGGCGATCAGGGGAAACTACAAACGAAGGGGTTTTTTCATGATGGAAGGGGCAACAGGCCTTAAAATTCCGCCCGGTACGCTTCAAGGGCATATAACCTGATATAAGCTCTACTATATCTATCCTTGAAAGGATATCATCTAATATATTATCCGGAATTAATTTTGGCATTATATCCTTTTTATCCTCTTAAAACCCGCGCAGCTTATTACCTCTAACTCCTCCTCTTTTTCAATCCTATCCAGAAGAAGATTAAGGCCTAAAGAGTCGCTTGAAATATGCCCTGCTATAACTATATTCAAACCAACCTCCCTTGCCTTCTTAAGGTGATCTTCACTAATATGCATCGATACCACAGTCCTAACACCCGCCTTATAAAGCTTTTCTAACGCGCCCCTTGGGCCCTCAGTGCCTCCGGTCATCTCAAAAATAACTTTTCCTGCATTTCTATTGGGAGAACCCGAAACTATCCTTGGCCCGGTGAAGGTATCCCTGGCTGCATTCTTATACTCGGGGATATCCAAAAGGATATTAATTATCTCTTTTACCTTCTTGGGCTTTCTGGCCTGCATGAGCTTAGTCAAAAAAACAGAGACATGGTTATCAGCCGGAGTATGCATGCACATAAACGGAATATCCACAAGCCTGGCGGCATCTACTGCGCGAGTAAGGTTTTGCGGAAGCAGTCTCCTTGAAACCTCCAGCATCCTCTCTTCAACAAGCTTAAGCGCAACACCTGAGGTAATGCCTGATGCCTTAAGCATATCAACCTGAAGCCTCATTACCTCAGGAAGCAAAGCATAAGCCCTGCCTTCGGGATGATGAGATATAACCAGGTCTAGCCCGCTTGCAGAGCGGATCTTATCCGCTAAAAGTATCTCTCCTATCTCCATATCAATGCCGACCATAACCTTTTTAACATCAGTATCTAAATCACCGTAAAGCACAGCGCTGTCCGCGTATGACTTTATAGACTTCTTTTCTTTCCGAGGGTCATACTCAGAACCAAATTTAACGACTAATTCATAAAAATGCTTAAGCTTCATTTAGAGTAATCCCCTTCTGCTATTTTAGAAACAATGGAATTGTACTCTTCTTTGGTAGCAAATTTAGAAAAGAAGTTATTCCAAATAACGCTGTAGGTATTAACTGCGACCGAAAGCACCCGTGGCCCCAGATAGGAATCCATAACACTATTTTTAAGGTAAGGGACGCTGGAAATTACTAAAGCAAAAGATACAAGCCCTGCCAATAATATCGACCTTAAGGCGCCCAGAAGTAAGCCACCCCACTTATTTAAAACTGATACCGCCTCTATCTTAAGCAAATTATTTACCGCATTGCGCACTAATACAAAAATAAAATAACCTCCCAATGCTAAGATTATAAATATGATAAAATCCAAAAATTCAAGCGGCATTTTTTCTTCGATATGAAGCTTGGAGCTTATAAAATCCGATAACACGGTATTATAATGCATGGAGAAATATATCGCGGAGAGGGTCCCGAAAAACTTAAAAAACTCAGTAGTAAAACCTCCTTTTATAGAAATATAAAAAATCCTGAAAATTATAATCAGTATAATGATATCCAGCCAGTTAAAACTCTTTAACATGTTAAATATCATAGGGTTAGCCTTTCTTCATAAGATGGGATTAAATTCAGTAAAAGTATAACATAATTTTAAGCTTATTGTCAAGGAAAGCGCTTTCTTTTTTAAGCTATCCTATTGGCAAGGGTGGCAAAATCTTCAAGAGAAAGATCTTCAGGCCTCTTATTTACGAAACTCCCTATCTCTTCTGTATTAGCTATTCCCTTAAGGCTGTTTTTTAAGGTCTTTCTTCTTTGGTTAAAGGCAGAGCGAATCAGCCTAAAAAATAGCTCCTCGTCTTTTACGTAAAAAGCAGGCTGTGCGCGGAAAGTCAAAGAGAGAAGGCTAGAATCAACCTTAGGCACCGGATAAAAGCAGCCTTTATTTATGTGGAATACTATCTCGGGTAGACAATAATACTGAACAAAAAAACTCAACGAACCGTAATCTTTAGCCCCCGGAGAAGCTACTACCCTTTTAGCAAACTCCTTCTGAACCGTGATAAGGGCTTTCTCGATATGCCTTCTATGACTGATAAGATATTCGATAATAGGGCTGGAGATATAATAAGGAATATTTCCGAATACCTTGATTTTTTCTTCCGGGGACAGAAGCTTATCCAGGTCCAGCTTTAAAATATCCTGCATAATCACCCGCGCATTATCATGGCCCTTAAGCTCTTTTTCTAGAGTATCCTTAAGCCTTGCATCTAATTCTAAAGCATAGATCTTATTTACCTTAGAGGCAATTAAGGAGGTGATCTCCCCTTTACCGGAGCCTATCTCTAAAATATTATCGGCAGAGCTAAGGTTCAAAGCCTCAATGATCTTCTTAACGATATTCTTATCAATGAGGAAATTCTGCCCTAGGCTTTTTTTCGGATTGATGCGCATTTTAAAGCCATTTTTATTGCGGAGATAAGAGAGCTGGGGTCAGCGTAACTTTGCTCTGCAGCAATGTCAAAGGCAGTCCCGTGCAAAGGCGACGTCCTTATGAATCCAAGGCCGAGGGTAAGGTTCACCCCGCTATCCATTCCGGTGATCTTAAGAGGAATTAAAGCCTGATCATGGTACATCGCGATAACAGCATCATACTCACCCATAAGCGCCTTATGTATAGCGATATCCGCCGGCAACGGCCCGTAAAAGCCCTTAATCTTACTCTGCAGCTTTTTAGCTGCAGGACTTATCACCTTAACCTCTTCGTCTCCGATTAACCCGTTATCTGAGGCATGGGGATTCAAGCCGCATAGAACAATACGGGGGTATTCAATCCCCACCGTATCATTAAGCCACTTATAAGTAGTAAAAGCAACTTGATAAATCCCCTCTGGAGTTAAGGATCCGGGCACATCTCGAAGGCTTAAGTGGCGGGTTACGAGGCCAAACTTTAAGTATTTATTAAGCAGCATCATTACTACCGGCCCTGGTTTTGTTTTCTTGATAAAATACTCCGTATGGCCGCTGTAGTTAAATCCCGCCAAGTTAACCGATTCTTTTGATATCGGGCACGTAATCAGGCAGTCAATCTCTTGATCATTAAGCAGTTGGAGCGCCCTGTTGAGATATTCAACAGAAGCCCTCCCGTATTCACCCCTTATCCTTCCAAATTCAAAACCCTTAGCATCTACATTCTTCAGGTCAAAGACCTTAACCCCGTTTTTTAAAATCCTATTAAATCCCGGAATTTTATTTAATACCGCAGCATCCCCTATGACAGAAAAATCCGCCGCATTGGTTAATCTGTTTAACGCCTTAACCGTTATAGCCGGGCCTATTCCCGAAGGATCACCCATAGTAATGCCGGCTCTAATCTTGCATAATTTTGATATAGGAGTTTTTCTTAATCTCATTGAGCCACTTAACAAGCCCTTCCTGCATTTTCTTCTCAAAGAGCATCCCCTGAATTACCCCCTGAGCTTGTATTAGGGTTAATTGCTCCGGAGTATTTATATTGGTAACCCTGAATACGTAATATTTTTCTTCGATCTTTACGGGGCCAGAGACCTCATTCACCCCAAGGCCGGATATTGCCCCTGCGATCTCTTTTCTTATGCCATCCCTGG
>JAKQSG010000115.1 GCA_029563245.1 Candidatus Omnitrophota bacterium | reverse complement strand
AGGGGATGTTTAAATTCCAACCTGCTTGCATGAAGCATAAGCCTTTTAGCCTTTATCTTGAAATCCTTGCGAAAGGCATACTTATCTTCTCCGAGTATGGGATGCCCGATAAATTTAAAATGAATCCGTATCTGATTAGTGCGCCCGGTAAATGGCTTAACCTGAACAACCGCAAAATCATTCCTTCTTTCAATAACCCTATACTGCGTCTTCGCAAACATCCCTTCAATCTTATTTTCGATTACCCCCTCTCTCCTCAGAGGCGAACCGTTAACAAAAGCAACGTAAACCTTTTTAACTTTTCTCTTCTTAAATTCTTCCGCCATCTTCTGTTGTAAGTTTTTATTCTTAGCATAAATAATAAGCCCCGAAGTATTACGGTCAAGCCGGTGGCAAGGATATAAACCTAATATACTGGTTAAAGTACGGTCTTCATTCTTAGGGGTAGGAACGGTAAGCAGCCCGCTAGGTTTATCTGCTATCAACAAACAATCATCTTCATAAACAATAGGTATGTTCACCTAAACTATCTCTAACATCCTGTCAATTGACTTTTTGGCCCGTACTCGTATATTTTCAGGCACCTTTACCTCTTCCCTCATCTCCTCAAGCGCCGAGATTATCTTCTCCTCAGTTGTACGCTTCATATTAGGGCAAACCGCGCGCTCAGAGGCAGGATAGAACTCTTTCTTAGGATTATCCTTCTTGAGGCGGTAGACTAAGCCTATCTCAGTTCCGACAATAAACTCGGTAGCCTCAGACTCTTTGGCAAACTTCGCCATCTGGGAGGTAGAAACAACGGCATCCGCCATATTAACCACCTGCGGGATGCATTCAGGGTGGACCATTACCTTGGCAAAAGGGTGAAATTTCTTTTCCCTCTTTACATCTTCAGGAAGTATCTTTATATGGGTAGGGCAGAAACCATCCCAAATAATCATTTTTCTACCGGTCTTTCTGGCGACAAAATCTGCCAAGTATTTATCCGGGACAAAAATGATCTCTTTCCTATCCCTTAGGGCGTCAACTACGGCTATGGCATTGGTAGAAGTGCAGCAATAATCCAACTCTGCCTTTACCTCAGCGGAAGTGTTTACATAACCTAAGACTACTGCATCGGGATGTTCCTTTTTCAACTTTCTTAGTTCATCGGCCTTAAGCATATTGGCCATTGGGCAACCGGCATTAATATCGGGCATAATAACCTTCTTCTGCGGCGATAGAATCGCCGCAGTCTCCGCCATAAAATATACTCCGCAGAAAACAATAACCTCGGCATCAGTTTTAGCGGCAATCCGGCTGAGCTCCAAAGAATCCCCCCTGAAATCTGCAATATCCTGGACCTCGGGAAGCTGATAATTATGCGCCAAAATTACAGCATTTCGCCTTTTCTTAAGCTCTCTGATCTTCTGCCCTAAAGGGCCTAACTCTTTATTCATTTTACTCTGATAGCTCTTTCTATCTTTCCACCGCCTAAAATTCTAGAGCGGGTATAAAATACCGCTGCCTGGCCAGGCGTTACGGCAAACTGTGGTTTCTTAAATTTGATTCTGATTGTCTTCCCGGATGGAATCAGCTCTGCTTCATCTTCATTATGATTATAACGTATTTTAACCTTAAGGGCAACTCTCTTTTTTATAGGCTTGCCTGTAAAATGCAGGCTGCTTACCCAAAACTCCCTAGAAAACGCATGCTCCTTGGGACCGATTATAATACTATTATCCCTATGGTTTATTTCCAATATATAAGCGGGGTAACCCGTGGCAATACCCAATCCCTGC
>JAKQSG010000112.1 GCA_029563245.1 Candidatus Omnitrophota bacterium | reverse complement strand
ATAGGAAATCCAAACTCCAAAATGGATCACGTAAATTTTTTATGATTGCTAAATAACCGACGCCCCCTAGGGGGAAATGAGATTGCATGTGGTGTTACGAGGGTAGTTTAGGTGCTTGAAATTATTCTTGTTATCCGTACGTTATCCGAATGCCCTAACCTGCTAGAAACAATAAAGCCAGGATCCGCATAACTGCTTATCCTAGCTTTATTTGTGTTGGTTGCGGGGATGCGATTTGAACGCATGACCTCAAGGTTATGAGCCTTGCGAGCTACCAGGCTGCTCCACCCCGCGAAATCTTATGATAATAACAGTTTTATTATAACACAATAAATTTATAAGTAAACTAAAACTATTGCCTGGTCTTTTCAGGCATTATCTTAATGGGGATCTCTCCCTTCCTTACTACACCCATCTTCTCGCGCGCGATCCTCTCCTGATATACCGGATCGTTTTCTATCCTTCTTAGCTCTTGGTTTAAAAGCGCATTTTCAATATTAAGGCGCCTGATCTTATCTTCTAAATCAACATTCTTATCCCTTAACCCCTGCAGTTTTGCAAAACCCGGGATAAATAGTATCAAAATCAACCCCGCTACCGCAAAAAACCAAAAAGCCTTTTTTAATGTGGCAAGCATTTATTTTATTAAGGAAGTACCCGCGTAAACTGCTCTCGGGCCCAGCTCTTCTTCTATCCTTAAAAGTTCGTTATATTTACAGAGCCTGTCAGTACGCGAGAGCGAACCGGTTTTAATCTGTCCGCAGCCTAAGGCTACTGCCAAATGAGCAATAGTTGTATCCTCTGTTTCTCCGGAACGATGGGAGATAACCGCCTTGTAATTATTATTCTTGGCAATATTTACCGCCTCAATTGTCTCTGAAAGTGAGCCAATCTGATTTACTTTTATTAATATGGCATTTCCGATTTTTTCTGCTATGCCCTTTTTAAAGATCTTTGGGTTTGTTACAAAGATATCGTCTCCGACAAGCTGCATTTTCTGGCCAAGGGCAGAAGTCATCTCCTGCCAACCGGACCAATCGTGCTCCGAAAGCCCGTCTTCGATTGAAAGAATCGGGTATTTATTCTGCCATTCAGTGTATATCTTAATCATCTCATTTGAGCTTTTTTGCGCTCCATCAAACTGATACTTGCCTTCTTTGCAAAAAGAGCTTGCTGCGGGATCTAAGGCCAGGAATATATCTTTACCCGGTTTATATCCGGTTTTTTCAATTGCCTGAATTATTAAATCCAGCGCCTCATGATTAGATGTAAGATTAGGGGCAAATCCTCCCTCATCGCCTACCGAAGTAGATAATTTATTAGACTTAAGCAATGATTTCAAATTATGGAAAACTTCACAGGCCATTCTCAAGGCCTCATGAAAGTTAGGCGCACCAACCGGCATAATCATAAACTCCTGTACATCCAGATTATTATCGGCATGCAATCCGCCGTTTAAAATATTCATTAAAGGCACAGGGATTAAATTTGCCTCGGGCCCACCCAAGAATTTATACAAAGGCTCTTTATTAGATATCGCCGCAGCCTTAGCGCATGCCATAGAAACTCCTAAGATAGCATTAGCGCCAAAGTTTCCCTTATTCTCCGTGCCATCCAGCTTAATAAGAACTTCATCAATCTTATTAAAATCAGGGGCTAAACCCTTTATATTAGAGGCAATTACGGTATTAACATTATTCACTGCCTTAAGGACACCTTTACCTAGGTAGCGTTTTTTATCCCCATCCCTTAACTCCAAGGCCTCATTATCACCGGTTGATGCCCCCGATGGCACAGCTGCCCGGCCTAAAATACCATTATCTAAAATCAAATCAACCTCTACCGTAGGATTACCTCGGGAGTCGAGTATTTCACGGGCTAATACCTGATTAATCTTTGCCATTATATCCTCCTTATATTTTTGATTGGTTTTACAACGGGAAGATATATTATACATACCCCGCTTACGGCGTCAAGAAAAATAAACCTCTTTGTCTCAAAAAAGATTGACTAACTTTAATGCTTGTGTTATCTTAACTTAAATCATTAATAATTCGTTTTGATAATACCCGCAAGGAGAACCTATGACCTGGAAGAAGATTAAGTTTCATTTAAAGCTACACTGGATAAAAATTGTGGTAGTTCTGGTGCTCTTAGGGCTTGCCATATCTTTGATAATACTGCTGATAAAAGGAATCAGGGCCTGGAATGAGGCTGAATCCTACCTGAGGCAGTCGCAAATGGCAATGATCCCCCTACAGCTCTATCTGCAAGTAATAATGGCGCTTATTTTCGGCGTAGTATACACCTTTATGTGGTACTGGCTATTTATGAAGCGCGGGGCTCAATCATTCACTAAAACAGGGAAGAAATCAATTGACGGCGAAAGTATCGGTATCACCTGGAAAGATGTTATAGGAATGGATGAGGCAAAAGAAGAGGCGCTGGAAGTAGTAAAACTTATCAAAGACCGCGCCCAGCTCCAAAGCATAGGCGGGAAGATACTAAGAGGCATACTTATGTTAGGGCCTCCGGGATGCGGAAAAACTTATTTAGCTAAAGCTATCGCCACCGAAGCAAGGCTGCCTTTCATCTCAATGTCCGGATCTGAATTTGTAGAGATGTTTGTAGGCGTAGGGGCGGGAAGAATCCGCTCGCTTTTCAAACGCGCCCAACAATTAGCGGAATTAGAAGGCGGATGTATAATCTTTATCGATGAAATCGATGCAGTGGGCGCACAACGGTCCATGGATAGAGGATTTGGCGGAACTACAGAACATAATACCACATTAAACCAACTCCTGGTTGAAATGGACGGCTTGAAAGAAAAAGACTACAATATTGTCCTGATCGGAGCAACTAACGCGCAAGAAAGAGTTTTAGATGAAGCGCTCTTAAGGCCGGGGAGGTTTGATCGTAAAATATACGTAGATAAGCCTAATCTTGACGATCGCCAAAAACTTTTTTCTTATTATTTAGCCAATGTAAAATATGACCCTCAGGATGTAAAGATCGAAAGGTTAGCGCGCATAACCGTAGGGCAAAGCCCTGCGGATATAGCTAATATAGTGCGGGAGGCAGCTTTAATAGCTGTCCGCAATAACAAACCGGCTATATCCATGAAAGAGATCGATGAAGCCCGAGAGAGGATAGCCTTAGGTATCAAGCGCCGAATAAAGTTAAGCGATAAAGAAAAACTGCAAACAGCCTACCACGAAGCTGGGCATGCTATAACTACTTACTTTTTCGCGCCCACCCAGGATGTCTTTAAGGTTACCATAACCCCGCGCGGCCCTACCGGAGGAGCTACCTGGACCCCGGAAAGAGAAGATACCTTTATTAAAGACTCAAATAAATTGCTAAGCCAGATAAAGGTATGCCTGGGTTCATTCGCTGCCGAGAAGATAAAATATAATGCTACCACTAACGGAGTATACCAGGATTTCTCAACCGCAATGTACTATGCCCATCAAATGGTCTGGACTTGCGGTATGGGTAAATCCGGCTTGCTGGGTAATTGGGAAATAAGCAACAACATTTCAGAAGAAATGAAATCAACGCTGGATAAAGACGTACAGCATATATTGCATACCTGCCTTAACGAGGTTACTGAACTATTAAAAAAAGAAGAGCCGCTTATGGACAAGTTAGCCAAAGAACTGCTTGCCAAAGAAGAACTTAATTATGACGAAATTGAAGCGATTTTTAAGAGTTTTGGCAAAGTACGGCCTGCTCTTTAATATAATACTATCCTCTCTTTCTTTCCCAGGATGTACATCTTCTACCTACCCCACCTACCCTAAAGAAAACATTGATCGGGCCATAGAAGATATCTCTAAAGAAGAATATGGCATTGATATTAAAGTCCGCCTTATGGGTTCCACCCTTTGGATCTACCTTCCCATCCCTGAAGGCATCCTTGAAAAATCTGATAAGCCTCAGAAAATTATCGAACGCTTTCTTCTTCAAGAAAACCGCGCGGAGCTAAAAAAAGAAATTCTTGCGGCACAATACCTCATCAAGCCTATACCTGAGGAAGAAAAATCCCAGGACATGAAATACAATAAAGACGCATTTGAAAAAATAAACAACATCTGGAAGGTTTTGCGGCGCGTAATATTCAGCATGGAGATGCCGGAACAAAACAGCCCTAAATTTTTTTCTATCATTATAGCTGACACAAAGAATGGCTTCTTAATCAAGGAGACTTTTTATTGCCTGGACTTTAAAAAGGTTTCTTACGGGATCATATCCTGGGGAGAATACCAGCACCGCGCCATTCAAGAAACCGAGATCTCACCAAAGATAATCGGCGACTTAAGCGGCGATTACATACAATATAAGGAAATCTCATTCGAAGACTTTATTCTCCAGCAGATACAATACAGGATAAGGCTTAAATTCCAGAAACCCGAGGCGGAAAAGAATGCAGATGTAGACAAAGAGGTGCTGAAAATCATACGCCACACGCTTAATATCTATGGGTTCAAGGATTTCTCAACTTTAGAGATGAATAACCTGCTGACGGGGAAAAAAGTTATATTCAATCAAGCCGCTGCGCTTACCGGATTTAATGAGTAGTAATTAACACCTTCCTGCCCTTTACCTTTAATCTGCCCTTAATAAACAGGTTTACTGCTTCAGGATAAATGTTGTGTTCTACTTTATGGATCTTCTCTTCCAGCGAGTCTACGGTCTCGCTTTCCAAAACTGCTACCTCTCTTTGTAAAATTATCGGGCCGTGGTCCATCTTATCATCCACAAAATGAACGGTAACACCGGTAATCTTTATACCATAGCCAAAGGCATCTTTTATGGCATGCGCGCCCTTAAAGGCAGGCAAAAGAGAAGGATGAATATTCATAATCCTGTTTTTATAAAGCTTAACGAACCTAGCGCTTAGGATACGCATAAATCCGGCCAATACAATAAGCCCTATTTTATTTTCCTTCAAATGACGGAGGATCGCATCCTCAAAGGCTTTCTTATTAGGAAATACGGCAGGGTTGACCAAAAGAGTCTTAATCTTTAGTTTATTAGCAGCAGAGATTACGGGTGCATTAGGGTTATCGCAAACCAAAAGCGCAAGATTAGCGCCCTTAAGCCTGCCCCTTTGCGCTTCCTTAGCCAAGGCGATAAAATTACTTCCCCTTCCGGAGGCGAATACAGCGATATTTCTTTTCATGACTTTATTGTTTTCATCGGACAGGCCTTTACACACTCTCCGCATGAAGTACATTTATTATAATCTATTACCGCGATATTGTCTATTACATGTATAGCGTCAAATTTACAGGCCTTTTCGCACAGCCTGCATGCGATACAACCTACAGGACAGACTAACTTTGTATCTTTGCCGCTATCTCTAGAGCTACAGGCTACAAAAACATTATACGCCTCCTCGGTAAGGCTGAATAATTTCTTCGGGCAAGCTTCAACGCATTTATTGCAGGCCCTGCACTTACCTTTATCAACAACTGGCAGGCCTTTCTGAGACATCTTAATTGCGCCAAAGGGGCAAGTCTTTACACAAGTGCCGAAACCCAGGCACCCGTATACGCAGCTTTTCTGGCCTCCCAATACCAAATTTACTGCCGTGCAATCCTCTATGCCGCTATAGGTATACCTGTTTTTTACCCTTACGCCTCCGGCACAATGAAGGGTAGCAATCTTTTTAGCGCTTTTCTTAAATTCTACTCCCAGTATCTCTGAAATCTTAATCTTGTTATCATCATTAACAACCGTACATTTATCTATACCGCATTTGCCCTCCGCAAGCGCCTCAGCAAGGCTAGAACATCCACCCATACCGCAGGCTCCGCAGTTTGCCCCCGGAAGGCTATTCTGTATTTTGTCTATTCTGGGATCCGTTGATACACAAAACTTCTTGGCCGCCAAAGAAAGTCCTACCCCGAATAAAATCCCTAAACTCCCCAAAGCTATTATCGGATAAAGAATCTCCATAGTCTAGAATTTAAATCCGCTAAAGCCCATAAAAGCAAGGCTCATAATTGATGCAACAATAAAAGCAACCGGTATCCCTTTCATGCTTATCGGCGTATCAGTAAATTCAAGCCTCTCGCGAATACCTGACATCAAAAGTAGGGCTACGCAAAACCCTATGCCCCCAAAAAAGGCCTGGATGATTGAATAAAGAATACCCGCATAAACAGGGATCCCGGGGACAAAGAACTCATTGATATTCAATATGGTCACCCCTAAAACAGCGCAGTTGGTAGTAATAAGAGGAAGGTAGATACCTAGTGCTTTATATAATGCGGGCGACTTCTTGCGTATTACCATCTCAATAAGCTGGACAAAGGCGGCAATAATAAGTATAAAAAATATTGTTCTTAGATATACTATACCTAAAGGCACCAGGACAAATACATATACTAATGAGGTGAGCAAAGAGGAAAAAACCATTACAAAGATAACTGCAATTCCCATTGACAGAGCCGCTTGGGTCCTACGGGATACCCCTAAAAAAGGGCACAGCCCCAGGAATTTAGAGAGAATAAAGTTATTAATAAAGACCATGCTTATAGCTATTGAAATAATCCTGGTTATCTCCATTTATTCTCCGTTACCTTTTAGTTAAACCCAATAACCTGCTTAGCGCTATTAAAAGCCCCATAGTAAGCAACGCCCCAGGGGAAAGAATCATCACTAGGATAAACTCATTGCTCTTTAACAACCCGATTCCGGCGATGCTTCCCGAACCCAATAATTCTCTTATAAAGGCGATAATTGAAATGCCCAGAGTAAAACCAATACCCATACCTAAACCATCAAAGATGGAAGGCAGGATACGATTGCTAGAAGCAAAAGCCTCTGCGCGGGCCATAATAATACAATTTACTACAATCAGGGGTATAAAAATACCTAAAGATTTACTTAGGCCCGGCAGATAAGCCTTTAACCCCAATTCACAAATAGTCACAAAGGTTGCAATAATAACTATATAAGATGGAAGTCGTATCCTCGCGGGTATAAAATTACGCAAGGCAGAAATTATTAAATTAGAAAAGACCAGGACAAATGTCGCCGCCACACCCATTCCTATAGCATTAAATAACGAAGTGGAAATTGCAAGCGTAGGGCATAAACCTAAAATCAACCCAAATGTAGGGTTAAGTACGGTTATACCTTTACTGAATTCTTTTATAAGACTCTTCATAGTATTATCCTCTAAGAACCATAAATTCTAGGCCGCGTATACCTGTCAATTATAGGAGTTGCCGCATTCATAATAAGAATAGCATAAGAGACCCCTTCAGGATATCCACCCCATAATCTTATCACCACAGTTATTATCCCGCACCCTATTCCAAATACAAATTGTCCCTTATAAGTTAAGGGAGAGGTCACATAATCCGTAGCCATGAAAAATGCGCCTAATATCAGCCCGCCGGATAAAATATGAGAAAACCAATCTCCGGCAAATAAGGTTTTTGCGCCAAATACATAAGATAATAACCCAACAGTAAATATATAAGAAAGGGGAATATGCCAAGAGATATATTTACTTAACAAAAGGAATGCCGCACCGATTAATAAAGCGAGTATGCATACCTCGCCTATACATCCCGGGCGGTTTCCTAAAAAAAGATCCAGGTATGAAATACCCTCTAAAGCCTTGCCTTCGGTTAATGCAGCTAAGGGAGTAGCTGAAGTTACTGCGTCATAGCTCAAAGGCCTTACGAATGTAGTCATATATTTCGGCCAAGAAGCCATAAGGAATACACGGCCCACTAACGCAGGATTAAATATATTCTGCCCCAGCCCTCCGAAAACCTGCTTGCCTATAGCAATAGAGACGATTGCACCCACTACGGGAAGCCAAAAAGGCACATCCGCAGGTAAATTATAAGCCAAGAGCAAACCCGTAAGTACGGCACTGCCGTCAAAAACAGTAATTCTCCTTCTAGTAGCCGCCTGCAGGACAAATTCCGTAATAACGGCTGCCAAAATAGCTAAAACAATAATCCATAAAGCCCCCAAACCAAAGATAAAAATTCCCGCCAAGCCGCAAGGAACTAAACTCAAAGTAACCAGCCACATAATCCTTTTTACGGATTCTTTTTTATGTAAATGCGGAGAGGTGTTTACTAAAAGGCTATCTGTCATTTTCTACCCTCAACCTTATCTCTTCTGCCTTCTTCTTTACCGAATCAATAACCGCTCGGGAGGAGATTGTAGCCCCGGTAATCGCCTCAACCCCGGATAGATCGCTCTTCCCCTGAAATCGTTCGGTGAAATTTGTTTCGGCAATACGCGAACCTAACCCCGGGGTCTCACTCTGAGACGTTACCTTAATTGCGGTGATCTTTCCATCACTAAGCATCCCTACCAGTGTTTTTATCTCTCCGGCGTACCCTTTCCCCGAAGTATTGAAGGCAACACCTATAAACTTACCGTCACTGCTAAAAATCTTATAATAAATTACCTTCTCCCCGTCCCTAACTTCATCAAAATGATGCGCGGAAGGAAAAATAGCCCTTAAGCTTAATTCTTCCTCCAGCTTCTCCTGAGCAAGAATCTTTGGCTTTGTTAGAATATCTACACCGGCAAGTAACCCTGCAGCCACAATGCATATAATTCCTAATATAAAACCAAACCTCAGCGTCTCCTTCATCTTACCGCCTCCAGCTTAGCCCTTTTAATAGATTGTACCAACCGACGATTAGCAGGACAAACATAGCTACACACTCCGCATTCTATACAATCTAAAGCTCCGTAGCTTATCGCCTCCTGCCAGATAGATCTTTCAGAAGCCAGATTTATCATACAAGGCAATAGACCTGCGGGGCACTCCCTTACGCAGGCTCCGCATCTGATACAATATTCCTCCTGTAAGGGGACAGCTTCTTTCTTCCCCAGCAATAATATACCGTTAGTAGACTTAATAACCGGAACTTCATCGCTATATTGGGCAATGCCCATCATCGGTCCGCCGCTAATAATCTTAGCCGGATCTTCTTTAAGCGGCGAACAGTATGCGATCAACTCTTTTATCGGCGTACCTATACGGACTAATAAATTCTTCGGCTTATTTACTATAGAACCGGTAACTGTAACTATTCTCTCATAAAGTGGCTTATTTAAATAAACTGCCTGATATATTGCAAATACCGTTGCCACATTATGCACGACTACACCCAGATCAAAAGGCAGCTTGCCGCGCGGCACCTCTTTATTTAGTACGCTTTTAATCAACTGCTTCTCCCCTCCCTGAGGGTATGCCGAGCTTAAAACAAATACATTATAATTGAAACGCCTAAAAGCCTTAATAGCTTGCGGCTTATTGTCTTCAATGGCGATAAAAACTTTCTTTACTCCCAAGCATTTCTCAACCAACTCGATACCTTTAATAATTTCCTGTGTCTTTTCAAGCATCAAGCGGTAATCAGCAGTCAGGTAGGGCTCACACTCGGCTCCGTTTATAATCAAGGCCTCAACCGGTTTAGGAGGATTCAATTTTATATGCGTGGGGAAGCTAGCACCACCCATTCCTACAATTCCGGAATCGAAAATAATATTCTTTATGCTCTCCGGGGTTAGTTTATCAACATCCTCCCGGAGGGAATAATCTATCCTCTGAGGGCCGCAGCTGTCATCCGCTTCGATAACAACCACCTTAGCCCTGCCTAAGACTGGATGCGGCCAATCGGTTACTGCCTTAATCCTCCCTGAGACAGAAGAATGCACAAGAGAATAAACATGGGCATCTGCAGAACCTATCTTCTGGCCCAAAGAGACACAATCACCTGCCTTTACAAGAGGAAAACATGGCTTTCCTAAATGCTGCGATAAAGGTATATAAACTTTGGCAGGCAGAGGCAAAGCCTCTAAGGGCTTATCTGCTGTATAAAATTTATTATCTTCTAATCTAACCATGGAATCTTGCGCTTAATGATTATATTGGATATGCCCACGATACTAAATATACACCCTATGGTAATAAGAATAGAGGTATGTGAGAATCTCTCCGCCAATAAGCTGCTTATAAACATAAACAGGAGAAAACCTAAATGCATGACAATTTCAAGCGAGCTGAATACCTTTCCCATCATCTCATTATCGCTTGCCTTATGTATAATCGTATTTGAAGCGATCATAATCGGAGAAATTGCATTACCTAATAGAAATGCCAAAGACGCGGCAGTAAAAAAACAAGGGTATCGATTTATAGTAAGCGTGAAAATAATAAGCATAATTCCGCTTAACGCAAGCGAGGAAAATATAATCTTATAGTGGCTTAACCGCTGTCCAAAACGTCCGTAGAAAACCGAACCGGTGAATAAGCCTATCCCCAGAAACATAACCAGAAGCCCTAAATCCTTAGTAGCTGATTTTAAAACATCCTGAACGAATACAATCATAACGACATAAACCGCCCCCAGGGCCGACCAGAGCATAAACATTATGCTTGCGGTAACCCGGATATCCTTTTTACGTATAAAATAAAAAATCCCTTCTTTAATCTCCTGAAACACAGACTTCCTTATCGTCTCCACTATCTCCCGGCTCAATTCCATAAAATCTATATTCTGCGAGCCGAATCTCTTGGATATAAGGAATATGAACAGGCTGGAAATAAGAAAACTTAAGGCATTGAGGTAAAACCCGCTTTTAGGCCCCACCCATTCAACCAATACCCCGCTGATGCCAAATCCCAATACGGCGGCGAGCATACCGGTGACATTTACCAGCGAGTTAGCAATTAATAAATCCTTCTTATCAACTAAGTCCGGAATTATAGAGAGCTTGGCGGGGACAAAAAACCTGCCGATAGAAAAAACCAGGAAGATTATAATATATATAGGAACAATGCTTTTATAATAAAAGAGGAAAAAAGGTATTGTAAAAATTAAAACCGCTCTCAGCAGGTCACAAATATACATAGTCCTTCGCCTATCCCATCTATCAACATAAACACCGGCAACCGGTCCGATTAAGAATACCGGGATTATGGTAAAGGAGAGAATCTTGGCCATATCCATAGTCGAACCAGGAGACCTTAAATAAACAAGGGCGATTAAAGCCATCTGCCCCAGCCTGTCCCCTAGCTGGGAGATAATCTGGCCCAGCCAAAGAAAAAAGAAATTGCGGTTTTTTAATACCTTGCGGAATTTAGACATTATAATCTAAAGCCGATGAGTGGAATCGAACCACCGACCTTGACTTTACGAAAGTCCTGCTCTACCAACTGAGCTACATCGGCATATGAATAAGTAATTATATCAAACCTTGGAAGATTAGTCTAAGAAAATATTTGACAAAACTAAAAATAATGCTAAACTATTTATGTTATTAACGTTGCAAGGAGAAGTTACGATTTTTTTACAGGAAACAAACAAACCGTAAAGCTAATACCACTAAAAGTGGGCTTTGCGGCTTTTTTATTGGAGGAGGTGAGAAGTAAAAGATGGCAAAAGGTAAAGTAAAGTGGTTCTCAAACCAAAAGGGATATGGCTTTATTACCGGTGAAGACGGAAAGGACGTATTTGTCCATTTTAGCGCTCTATCTGGTGAAGGCTATAAAACCCTAGAGGAAGGTCAAGGGGTAGAATATGAGGTTACCCAAGGCCCTAAAGGCGACCAGGCAACCAACGTTACAAAAATATAAATTCACGTAACGTAATAAAAAGGGGGCTAGAACTCAATATTTTAGCCCCGTTTTTATTTCTTCCATTCCGCCTAAAATACCCTTAAGTTATTTTTTAACTGCCTCCAGCTCCTCCCCATACTCCTTTATTAGGCTGCCCTGAGAATCTATTCTCTTCTCTAAATCCCGGATTTTCTCGCTATCTTACGACAATCTGGTAGCGTAGTCTTTCAGTCGGAATCCCACACGTAGTCGGCCTATAATGAGATTGAAATAACAATTTGTTAATTAGCTGGCTTAATGTTTATTCTGACTGCTTTTAAAGGCGCAAATGACATAGGGTCATCATAATACTGCACCATAACCTCATCCCCCTCCCTAAGATCTGAAATAGAGAGCATAAGGTCATCCTTATTGATCTTTGTGTGCTGCGTAATAGAGAGGGTTAGCTCGTCGTTATCGCCATCTGGCTGGATAGATTTTATTGTTACAGTTGAACCTACAAAATCCACGTAAGATACCCTACCGTTTAAATACCCAGGGTCAAGTTCAACCTGCTGATAGGCAAAGGAGGAAGTAAAACAATTAGTAATAAATAGACAGCTAAAAACCATCAGAACTAATAACAATATTTTCTTATTCATCCGGATCCTCCTATTTTATATACCCCTGCTCGCCCTGAAGGGCCTGCTTTAATTCTCTGGCTCACTGCCCTTATTATCAAAATCCGCTAAAATATTATATCATTACTATCTTAAGAATAGTAGGAGTTTTGAAAGATAGAAATAGAGGGGGTTATTAAACCCCCTCTATTTATAATGTGCCGAGGAGAAGAATCGAACTTCCCACGCCGGCCTTTTCAGGGCCGCGCTCTACCACTGAGCTACCTCGGCAAAAAAAACTTAGCTTAAACGTTGTTTAATCTTTTTACCACAAATGGCGAAAAAATCAAGTAGATTAAAAAAATAGAAAAGAGTAAAACG
>JAKQSG010000105.1 GCA_029563245.1 Candidatus Omnitrophota bacterium | reverse complement strand
GTTTCCTTTTAAACATTATGCCGCCTTAGATAACGTAGATGAAGAATTAAAGCTTTATCTGGGAGAGGTAAAGGTTATTTCAGTTAGGAATCCCACTCGTGTAGCTATAGGCAATCCTCTTGTTGCGGATGTCGCCGCAGTCACCAAGAGTGATCTTACCTTAAGCCCAAAGTCCGCAGGCAATACAACCCTTGTTGTCTGGGATAATTACGGGGAGCAATCTTATGTGGTTAAGGTTTTTAGCGAGAATACAAATCTTGTAAAATCGCGCATAGATAATATATTAAAGCAGTTAAAAGTAGCAGAGATTATTACGCAGGCTCAGGATGAAGAGGGCAAAGTCTTTCTTATGGGTAAGGCAAAAAATGCCAAGGAAAAAGAGATGGTTTTTACTGCTTTGGGGCCCTTGAAAGAAAAGACTGTAGATTTAATAACGATTAAAGAAGAGGAAAATGTCATAGAGATAGATGTGCAAGTTTTTGAGATAAATAAGGGAGCGGAAGATAAGTTAGGCTTTAAGTGGCCGCAGACACTGAATATTACAGAGGTAGGTTCTCCTGGTATAGCCGCTGCGGGTACAAGCTGGGGAAAGCTTTTTAAGGTTGCAAATGTAACTCGTGAGGCATTTACGTTAACCTTGGATGCCTTAATTAAGGAAGGCAGTGCACGCGTGCTTTCGCGTCCGAGGATTGCTTGTTTAAGCGGGAAAGAGGCAAAACTTTTGGTGGGAGGCCAGGTCCCGGTATTAAGCGGGTCAGTTACCCCGGGCACATCCGGAACCGGAACTACCGGAGCAACTACAGGTGCCAGTGTAGAATATAAAGATTACGGCATTGTTTTGAATATAAAACCCCAGGTTAATGAACAGGGCCGGGTACATATTAATCTTAACGTAGAGGTAAGCGAATTGGGCGAAAAGGTGGAGACTGATTATGCCCTGGCTTATACATTCATAAAACGTTCTGCTACCAGTGAGCTTATTCTTGATGACGGCCAGACTATGGCTATCGGCGGCTTAATCAAGCAGAAGACAACCGAAGAGTTGCAGAAATTTCCCTGGCTGGGGGATGTCCCGGTATTGGGGATGTTCTTCAGGCATAAGTATGTTGTTAAGGGAGGGGATTCTACTAACCGCGAAGATGTAGAGTTATTCATTACCCTTACCCCAAGGATAGTAAGCCATGCCGGAAAAGTGAAAGAACCCAGAGAAACGGTCCCGTCCGATAAATATTACGTAGATGAAGCGAAGGACCCGGTATTAAGGTATTCTCAGTTGGTGCAGGCGCGCATATTGGAAAGCCTTACCTATCCTCCCACGGCGAGGGGTTCAGGCTTTCAGGGAATAGTTACCTTGAGGATGAATCTTTCTTATAATGGTGAAATATTGGAATCAGGGATACAAAGTTCTTCAGGGTATAAGATTCTGGACGATAATGCCTTAAAGACTGCTAAAAGAATAAGTCCATATCCTCCTTTTCCTCCTGCCATAAAGGAAAAGGATCTTTGGATTAATATCCCTATAGCCTATCAATTGGATTAATAATGTCTAAAACCATAGTTATATTCAGCACTAAGGGCGGAGTAGGCAAGACTTTAATTGCCGCCAATTTGGCGGTCTCTCTGGCGCAGGATCAAGCCAAGAGGGTCTGCCTTATTGATTTTGATGTGCAAGTTCCGGGAGATATGGCGCGTATGCTCAGTGCGGCTCCCCATAAATCTATGGTTGATGCTATTAACGTCTTAAAGAAGCAACCGCAGGCTTTTAAGAAATCTGATTTTGTAGTGAAGACGAACTTTGGAATTGAATTTATCCCCGCGGTCTTAAGGCCGCAGCAGTCATCCTAT
>JAKQSG010000088.1 GCA_029563245.1 Candidatus Omnitrophota bacterium | reverse complement strand
AAGCCGCGCTTTGAAGGTTCTTCTAAGGGTTTAAGCGAGAGTTCCCGGGTTAAGACTAAGGAAGAGCTTTGCCAGCAGGTAGAATATATCATCAATTCCTATAAACAGCCTGCATTGGTAGAGGAGTTTATTTCGGGGCAGGAGTTTACTGTCGCTATAGTAGGAAATGACGAGCCCGAGGTGATGCCGGCAGTCCAGATTAAAATAGATGGAAAACTTAAACTAAATGATAAATTTTATACCTTTGCCCGGATTACTTCTGATAGGTTAGAGTATATCTGCCCCGCTAAAATAACTGCGGAATTGAAAAAAACTCTTAATGAATTAGCGCTAAAGACTTATCGTGCGGTAGAGTGTTTGGATTTCGGGCGCGTAGATTTTCGCGTTGACCAGGATGGAAGGCCTTATGTTTTAGAGATAAACCCTCTGCCCTCTCTTTCTACGGAAGATGTATTTAAGCTAGTTGCGGAGAATGTCGGTATTACTTATGATGATATCATAGGCAAGATCTTAAATAGCGCGCTAAACAGGTATAATTTAAATTAAGTGAAAATAGCCCTGACCTATAATTTAAAGAAAATAGACGAGACTAAACCTGCGGATTATTTCTCCGAATACGATTCCGAGGAGACTATAGGCTCTATAGTCTCTGCCCTGCAGACAAAGGGCCATAGCGTTGAGGCTATCGACGTAGAATACCCGAAACTTTTTTCCTATTTTAGTAAGAATAGGGTGGATATGGTCTTTAATATCGCCGAGGGGATACGCGGTAAGTTTCGCGAATCGGAAGTCCCGGCAATCCTCGACTATTTAAATATTCCCTATACCGGGTCCGGAACATTTTCTTTGGCCTTAGCCTTGAATAAGGCCCTTACCAAGAAAATATTGCAGGCCGAAAATATTCCTACTCCCTGTTTTCAGGTTTTCTCCAGAGGTAACGAAGAACTCGATCCCCTACTTAAATTCCCTTTAATAGTAAAGCCAAATTGCGAAGGATCAGCCAAGGGGATCAATAGTACAAATGTAGTCAATAACAAGGATGACCTCTTCAATAAAGTGAAAGAAATTATCTTGAATTATCGCCAGGACGCACTGGTGGAGGAATTTATCGAGGGGAAAGAGCTTACGGTGGGTATCTTGGAGAACGGTAAGACTCGCGTTCTGCCAATCTTAGAAATAGATTTTTCTGACTGTAATTCCAGCGGAGAATATTTTTATTCCTGGAGAATGAAAGAATACCAGGGAGATAAAAACCAAGGTCTAGTCCCTTCTTTTTATTGTCCTGCCCGGTTAGATCACGAGGCGGAAGAGCTGGTAAAAGATGTAGCCCTCAGGACGCACCGGGCCGTAGGCTGTATGGATATTTCGCGTACCGATATACGTTTGGATAAAAACAATGTGCCTTATGTATTAGAGATTAACCCGTTGCCAGGGCTAGACCCTAAGGAGTCGAACTTCCCTCTTATGGCCTATGCTGCGGGTATGAAATACGAGGATTTGATCGAGGCTATACTCTTAAGTGCCTCAGAAAGGAAAAGGCTAAATTGAGCAACCTCCCGGCGGTAGAAAACCAAAGAATAAAGCAGGAAGTAATAGCTCCTCCCAGAACCACAAGAAGGCCTCGCGACTATCAGCAGATAACTCTTTATAAGGATGTAAATCCTCTGGACTGGGAGGATTGGCGTTGGCAGATAAAAAACAGAATTTGCACCAAGGATGCGCTTTCCCAGATCATAAATCTTACTCCTAATGAAGAAAAGGGTATTGATAAGGCCAGGGGGAGGCTATCTATGGCGATTACCCCTTATTGGGGGACGCTCTTAGACCCCGAGGATGAGAATTGTCCTATAAGAAGGCAGGCTGTCCCGGTAGCGCAGGAGTTTCTTATCTCTCCCCATGAAATGACGGATCCTTGTGCTGAAGACAGGGATTCACCGGCGCCTCACTTAGTACATCGTTATCCGGACAGGGTTTTGCTGCTTTCTACAGAACAGTGCGCGATGTATTGCCGGCATTGTACGCGAAGGCGTTTAGTAGGTGATCATGAAGAAAAGGAAGCAGGTTTTGCGAATAAATTCGATGAGGCCATAGATTACATAAAGAGTAACCGTAAGATACGAGATGTCCTTATTTCAGGAGGAGACCCTTTAATTCTTGAGGATGATCTTCTGGAGAGCCTGATTTCAAGGATTCGTTCTATTTCCCATGTAGAGCTGTTAAGGCTTGGTACGCGAGTCCCGGTAACCCTTCCCCAGAGAATTACAGAGAAGCTGGTGAATATGCTGAAAAAATATTCTCCTATATGGCTAAGCATACATTTTAACCATCCCAAGGAAATCACAAAGCGTTGCGAGATTGCCTGCGATATGCTCTCTGAGGCGGGCATACCATTAGGTTCTCAGACTGTGCTTTTAAAAGGGGTAAATGACCGCCCCTATATTATGAAAAAACTGGTTCATGATTTATTGAAAATAAGGGTAAGGCCGTATTACATTTATCAGTGCGATCCGGTTAGGGGTACTCAGCATTTTAGGACACCGGTGGCTACCGGCATTAATATTATGGAGAAATTGCGCGGGCATACATCAGGCTATGCTGTTCCTACCTATGTAATTGATGGCCCCGGGGGAGGCGGAAAGATCCCGGTAGGCCCGAATTATATCCTTTCACAGGCAAAGGGTAAATACGTTTTGCGTAATTATAAGGGTAAAATATATACCTACCTAGAATAGTTGTTAGTTTTACCTCTTGACCTAGCCATTTTGACGGTATATAATTTTAAATTATTACATTTTAATTCCATCCATCATCTTTAACTTTTTATATAAGGAGTGAAAAGCTATGGATGTAAACAAAAAGCGTAATTTTATCCTCTTAGGGCATGCCCAATCCGGTAAAACAACGCTCGCCGAAAGCCTCCTCTATTATTGTAATGCTACTACGCGTAAAGGAAAAATTGAAGATGGCACCACTGTAAGTGATTATAGTTTTGATGAAATAGAAAGAAATAATTCAATAAATTTAAGCCTTTTGTTTTGCGATTATCAAGGACAGCGCATACAGATTATTGATGCCCCTGGATATGCTGATTTTAGCGGTGAGATTATCTGCGGCTTACGGGCAGTGGATAGCGCTATTATAGTAGTGGATGCCTTAAGCGGGGTGCAGGTAGGCACAGAAAAGGCCTGGCAGATGCTTGAAGAGGCAGGGCTTCCCTGTATGATTTTTATCAATAAAACAGACAAGGAAGGGGTAAACGTTAATGCTGTGCTCGCAGATTTAAAATCGAGTTTATCAAAAAGTTGCGTTATTATTGAATCTCTTGAAGATCCGGTGTTAATGGAGGCCATTGCTGAAAGCGATGATAGCCTGCTGGAGAAGTACCTTGCTGTTTTAAGGCTTTCGGTAGAGGAGATTAAGGGCGGGCTCTCTTTGGCGGTGAAAAGGCGTAAGCTTTTCCCGGTAATCGTAGGTTCAGCTTTGACGGACAAAGGTATCAAGGATCTATTAGAAGATATAGTGCAGTATCTGCCGGATCCTTCACGGAGGGGTACTCTTATGGCGTCTGATCCTTTGAAGACTGAAGAAAAAAAGGAAATAATCTTTAAAGATGATGCTCCCTTCTCTGCTTTTGTTTTCAAGAACATTTCAGATCCTTACGTGGGGCAGCTAAGTCTTATGCGCGTTTTTTCCGGAACCATTGCCTCCAACAGCAGTATTTATAATTCAAGTCGTAAAACAAAAGAGAGGATAGGCCAGATCCATATACTTCAGGGCAAGGAGCAGAGGAATGTGGATGTTGCTTCTTGCGGTGACATTATAGCGCTTGCCAAGCTTAAGGATACCCGGGTCTCAGATTCAATATGTCAGGAAAAGGACCAATTTTTGTTTGAACCGCTTCTTTTCCCCGAAGTAGCTATTTCTGCTTCGGTAAAACCAAAGTCCCGGGAAGATGAAGAAAAGATTTCAGACGCCTTGCATAAGCTGGCAGCTGAAGATTCTACATTTAAGGTCACCCACGACCCCCAGACAAAAGAGCTAATTATATCAGGCTTGGGAGATCTGCATCTGGCGGTAATGGTAGGCCGGCTTAAAAAAAGATTTAATGTTTCTGTAGAGCTGGGCACCCCTAAAGTTTCTTATAAAGAAACTATTACCAAGGGTGCAAAGGTGCAGGGGAAATTCAAAAGGCAGTCCGGAGGTAGAGGGCAATATGGAGATTGTTGGATTGAGGTTGCGCCTTTGCCTAGAGGGAGCGGATTAGAGTTTGTGGATAAAATATTCGGAGGGGCTATCCCGAGGAATTTTATTCCTTCAGTTGAAAAAGGAGTACGCCAGGCCGCTTTAGAGGGCGCGGTAGCAGGTTATCCTATAGAGGATATCAGGATTACGTTGGTAGACGGTTCCTACCATGAGGTCGACTCTTCTGATATGGCTTTTCAGATTGCCGGGGCAATGGCTCTGAGAAAGGCCGTAATGGAAGCTGCTCCGGTTTTGTTAGAACCCGTAATGGATGTAGAAGTTTATATCCCGGAGGAATTTCTGGGTGCTATATCAGGAGATATAAATTCCCGCCGCGGCAGGATTATGGGAATGGAAGTTAAGGGTAAGCAGCAAATAGTCAAGGCCCAGGTGCCGTTATCCGAAATGTTCAAGTATGCAAATGATTTACGTTCCATAACCGCCGGAAGAGGAGTCTATATAATGCATTTCTCTCATTATGAAGATGTCCCCCATAAAGTATCCGCGCCCATTATTAACCATTATCAATCCGCGAAGAAACAGGAAGAGTGATCATTATGAAGATTGGTTTATTTTCCCTGCCCGCATTATCACAGGGTAAGCATAATATTAAAGACGAGCGTTTAGACCAGGTTGATAAAATTACTAAGTCTAAGAAAAAGGTTTATATCCAGGCAGATCTGATAGGCAATAGTGAAATATTGGATGCGGATGTTGTCCTGGCAGCCTCTGATTCACGTATGGATTTAATTTTATCCGACCTTGAATTTATAGAAAACCGTCTGCCGAAAGTTACCGATGAGATTGAAGGGAAGGTATTGAACAGGTTTAAAGAAGCCCTGGAAAAAGAAGAATTTCTTTCGGGGGTTCCTTTAGACGAAGATGAAAAAAAGGTAATTTCCGGTTACGGCCTGATTACAACCAAACCAGTTGTTTTAGCCGGGGAGGGGGAACTGGCAGACCAGGGAAAAATTATTTTCAAAGCATTCAGGGAAAGTGGCTTTATAAGTTTTTTTACTACCGGAGAGAAAGAAACCAGAGCCTGGTTAATAAGAAAAGGTGCCAGTGCCTGGGAGGCCTCCGGGGCGATACATTCAGATATACAAAAAGGTTTTATCCGTGCCGAGATAATCAGCTTTAATGATTTTGTGCAGTGCGGGGGAGAGATTCTCGCAAAGCAGGCAGGAAAGCTGAGGCTTGAGCAGAAGGATTATATTATGCAGGATTGTGATTTAGCTAATTTCAGGTTTAATAAATAATTTCGGAGGTTTCTAGGATGGTTAAGATCAGGCGTGCGCTTATCAGCGTTTCAGACAAAACCGGAGTTTTAGATTTAGCAAAAGAATTAAACATTTTAGGGGTAGAGATTATTTCTACCGGAGGCACTGCGCAGCTTTTGCGAGAAAATAATATTCCGGTTAAAGAGGTCAGCGACTTCACGGGTTTTCCCGAGATGCTGGGAGGGAGGGTGAAGACCCTCCATCCTCATATCCATGGAGGAATCTTAGCCTTAAGAGATAACCGGGAACATATGCGTGTTATTAAAGACAACTCCATCGGGCTTATTGATTTGGTGGTTGTTAACCTTTATCCTTTTGAGCAGACTATTCTTAAGCCTGATGTAACGATAGCAGAGGCCATTGAGAATATAGATATCGGAGGGCCGGCAATGCTTCGCTCCGCGGCAAAAAACCATCGTTTTGTGGCGGTAGTCTGTAATCCTGCAAGGTACCCCCGTATTGCTGAAGAATTAAGGAAGAATAAGGGTTTCCTCCCGGGAGGTTTTATGGCGGAGTTGGCGGTGGAGGCTTATGCCCTTACAGGCGAATATGATAGAATGGTGCATAGTTACCTTAGCGGGTATTTTAATATTGTAAATAAATTACCGAGATTTCCGAAGGAATTGACTTTAAGCTTCCAGAAAGTTCAGGACTTACGCTACGGAGAGAATCCCCACCAAGAGGCTGCTTTATATAAAAACAAATGCGAATGCGGCGGGATAGCCGGTTTAAGGCAGATTCAGGGCAAGGCCCTATCATTTAATAATATCTTAGATCTTAATTCCGCGCTTGAGCTGGTAAGAGAATTTAAATCACCGGCCGCAGCTATTGTGAAACATAATAATCCTTGCGGGGTTGCAGAGGATAAAGTTTTATCCAGGGCTTATTTAAATGCCTGGAAGTGCGATAAGCTTTCGGCATTCGGAGGCATCGTGGCTTTAAACCGCAAGCTGGATATGGCAACAGCTCGGGCAATATTAAAAAGCGGATTCCTGGAGTGTATCATTGCTCCTGATTTTAACCTGCAGGCACTCGCTCTGTTTAAAGAAAAAAAGAATTTACGTATTTTAAAGTCAGATTATCCAGGGGTAATTGAAGGTATGGATTTCAAGCGGATAAACGGTGGTTTGCTCTTGCAGGATAAGGATCTATCCGGCTTAGATTTAAAAAACCTGAAAGTAGTTACCAACAAAAGGCCTTCCAAGAAAGAAATGAAGAGTTTAATTTTTGGATGGATAGTAGCTAAGCATGTTAAGTCCAATGCTATTGTTTTAACAAAGGGCTCTAAGACCTTAGGAATAGGCGCAGGGCAGATGTCAAGGGTAGATTCGGTGATGATCGCTAAGAAGAAGGCCGGACTTTCGAGCAAGGGTTCTTGCCTGGCTTCGGATGCTTTTTTCCCAAAACCGGATGCAATTTTATGGGCGCATAAGGCCGGGGTACGCTCTATTATCCAGCCAGGCGGCTCAATCGCCGATAGGGATATAATTAACGCCTGCAATAAATATAAAATTGCTATGGTTACAACCTCTATCAGGCATTTCAGGCACTAATCCTTAAGAGTGCAGGTAATGACCTACCTTCAAGCAAGTAAATATCTGGAATCATTTATTAACTACGAGAAGATCCATTCCTATCGGTATAAAGACCAGTTGGGGCTTAAACGCATAAAAGGTTTTCTGAGGTTATTAGGTAACCCGCAAAAAGGTATCCGGTTTATACATGTTGCCGGGACTAAGGGCAAGGGATCAACCTGTGCTTTCATTGCTTATATATTAAAGGCATCCGGATTCAAGGTAGGGCTTTATACGTCGCCGCACCTGGCAGACTTCAGGGAAAGGATCCGCATTATGCCGGGTAAAAGGCAAGATGAATTTGAGGGGATGATCTCCAGGTCTCAACTAAAGAGGACCCTTAAGAAGCTTAAGCCTTTTATAGAAGAATATAACCGCTCTTCATTATATGGAAGGCTAACTTTATTTGAAGTTTATACGGCTCTAGCTATAGCTTATTTCCGAGAAAAGAAGGTTGACTTTGCTGTATTAGAGACCGGCTTAGGGGGCAGGTTGGATGCTACCAATGCGGTCTCCGCGCTTGTCTCTGTTATTACTCCGATAAGCTACGAGCATACGGATAAACTCGGCAAGTCATTAAAAAAAATAGCTTTTGAAAAAGCCGGAATTATCAAGGGCAGGGAAAAAGCCGTTATCAGCGCGCCGCAGGGGAAAGAGGTAATAGGGGTTATCCGTAAAAGATGCTCAGGTTTAGGGGTTAAATTTTTAAGCCCGAATAAATACCAAAAGCTTAAAATAAAATTATGCGGAGCCCACCAGTTAATTAATGCAAATGTGGCTAAAATGGCGATTTTAGCCCTAAGGGCTTGCGGAATTTACATACCTGATAGTTGTATAAATAAGGGGCTTTTTAGCGCTGTTTGGCCGGGGAGGTGTGAGGTGCTGGGAAAACAGCCGCAGATTATTATAGACGGGGCACAGAATGTCTCTTCTGCCAGAGCCATAAAACGTGCTGTGAAGGATAGGTTTAGATACAAAAAACTTATTCTGGTATTAGGCATCTCAAAAGACAAAGATATTAAGGGGGTATGTTCTCAATTGCATTCTTTGGCAGATAAGGTAATATTAACTAAAGCAGATAGCCCCAGGGGGCTTAACCCTGAGATTCTAGCAAAGTTTTTTAAGAATAAGGAGAGTTATATCGCCCCTAGGGTGAATGAGGCTAAGGCCTTAAGTATGCGACTGGCAGGAAAGGATGACCTGATTTTAGTAACCGGTTCTTTATTTGTTGTAGGTGAGTATAAATATGGCAGAGCTAAATTTAACTGATACAATTGCAGCGATTTCTACTCCGGTAGGAGAGGGGGGAATCGGGATTGTGCGTATAAGCGGGAAGGATGCGCTTAAGGTCGCAGATAAAATATTTATTTCACCCAAAGGATTAAAGCCGTCAAGTTTTAAGACTCATACTATCCATTATGGGGTAGTCAAAGATAAAGATAGGGTTATAGATGAGGTAATCTTGGCTGTCATGTTGGCACCCAAATCTTATACTAGGGAGGATACGGTTGAGATAAATTGTCATAGCGGTATTGTGGCTTTGCGCGATACGCTAGAGGTAGTTTTAAAATGTGGCGTTAGGATGGCTGAGCCGGGTGAGTTTACCAGGCGTGCGTTTTTAAGCGGCAGGATTGATTTGGCACAGGCAGAAGCAGTCTTGGATATAATCCGAGCTAAGACAGACTCTGCTTTGAAAATCGGGATTAGCCAGTTAAAAGGGGGCCTCTCTGAAAGGCTTAATACCTGCAGAAGAATACTCATAGATATGCTTAGTCGATTAGAGGCAGCCATTGATTTTCCCGAAGAAGAGGATATCTCCTCAGATTTTAAGAAAATAAACGATATGAATATAAGGGTTAGTTCATTATTAAGGGGCCTCTTAGATGATTCTAGACTGGGGAGAGTTTTACGCGAGGGGGTACATTTAGTTATCTGCGGAAAGCCTAATGTAGGCAAGTCCTCGCTTTTAAACGCCATGGTTAAGAAAGAGCGTTCCATAGTTACGTCTATTCCCGGGACTACCAGGGATACCATAGAAGAGATAATCGATATTGGCGGGATACCAATTAGGGTTGTGGATACAGCCGGAATATTAGAGCCTAA
>JAKQSG010000087.1 GCA_029563245.1 Candidatus Omnitrophota bacterium | reverse complement strand
TCTATAAAGGTTGATAAAGGGAATTCTTCGGTAATCGGATTAGTCTTATACGAGGAGTGCTTATTGTGCCTGAGAATGATAACAATACGGTGTTCCCAGAGAAACTCAGCAGTATTAGGATTAAAACTTTTGATTGAAACTATGGAGTCATCTTCCAGCTCAATGCGTACGGGGAGCTCAAAGGAATTGGGGAATATATCAATTACTCCGCCGCGGCGTGAAAAATCGCCTTCTTGTGACACGCTCTCCTGCCTCTTATAACCAAAATCTACCAGGTTAAGAAGCAGCCGGTCTAATTCAATATTTAACCCTGAGTAAAGTTTCAGGGATTTAAACATAGCCTATCAAGCCTTTGCCTTATGGCGGCCAAAAGCAAGCACTAAAGGAGAAGCGATATAAACAGTAGAATAGATCCCGGATATGAAACCTACCAGTAATGTAAAGGCAAAATTGTTTAACACTTCCCCTCCGTAGATGAATATAGAAATCACCACCAATAGGGTAAGCCCGGTAGTAAGGATAGTCCTGGCAAGCGTTTGATTAACGCTTAAGTTTATAAACTCATAAAGGCTCAGCTTGCGGTTAATGCGCATATTCTCCCTTACCCGGTCATAAATTACGATTGTATCGTTAATAGAATAACCGGCTATGGTAAGAAAGGCGGTAATGCTCAAAAGGTCAATCGGCCTTCCGGTTATAATCAAGAATATAAAAGCCACTAAGACATCATGAATAAGGGCTACAACACCGGCAAAGGCAAAATTAAAATGTTTAAATCTGAAAGCTACATAAATTAAGATGATAATCAAAGCCCAAGTTAACGCCCAGACTGCCTTATGCTTTAAGTGTCCTCCGGCGACAGGACCCACACGCTCAATTCTTAAAACATCGATCTCGTTTCCCGCAAAAGCCTCCTTAAGTTTTAAGAGCAGCTCATCAGCCTTATCTTCGGAAGTCCTGATCGAGACTACTTTAGGATTATCCTTAAACTGCTGGATAATTGCCCCGCCCAATCCAACCTCGTTAAGAACTGTACGTACCTGATCAACATCAGGCGCTTCTTTAAAGCTGTATTCCTGAACTTGCCCTCCCACAAAATCAATCCCATAGATATCCTTACCTTTTTTAAAATAAAAGAACAAACCCGTAATAATTACTGCCAAAGAGATGAAATAAAACACCCTGCGCCTCTTAATAAAATCAAATTTTGTCTCTCCAAAAAGTTTTAACATAGGAAGAGAATTCTTAATTACGCCCAAATGAAGAAGAATCTCAAGTATGGTGCGAGTCACCACTATAGCGGTAAACATACTCGCTATAATACCTATGGTTAAAGTAACCCCGAAACCCTTAATTGCCCCTGTGCCGATAGTGATAAGTATAGCCGCGGCAAAAAGAGTAGTAATATTGGAGTCAACGATAGCGGTAAATGCCCTGGAATATCCGTTAGCTACGGCGCTGCGCAAAGTTTTGCCCAGAGCAAGTTCCTCGCGGATTCGTTCGTTAATCAGAATATTAGCATCAACCGCCATGCCCAAAGATAGAATTACGCCTGCAATACCGGGTAAAGTCAGAGTGGCTACTGAGGCCCCAAATAAATACGGAAGCATCCCTAGGCAGCCTAAAATCATCAGCAGGTTTAAGACTAATGCTATATTAGCAATGACCCCGGCAAGCAGATAGTAGATTGCCATGAAAACCAATACCGAGATAATACCCACAATCGTGGCGTTAATCCCTTTGGTAATCGAATCCTTCCCCAGAAGGGGGCCGATAGTGCGCTCCTCTTCTAATATAATCGCTGCGGGTAATTTACCGTGCTTAAGTATCTTTGCTAAATCCTGCGCCTGGTCAACTGTAAAACGCCCGCTGATAACAGCCTCCCCAGAAGGAATCGCCTCTTTTATATTCGGGGCAGACTGCACCTTCCCGTCAAGGACAATTGCCAGCCTTCTGCCTATATTAGATGCGGTGACCTGCGCAAACTTTTTTGCCCCCTCGCTATTAAAACGTATTGAAACAACTTGTCCCCCGAAATCAGCCTGGCTGAAACTAACCATAGCATCGCTTAAGGCATCTCCGGTTAAAACCGCCTCACTCTCAAGAAGCAGGGGTTCAGAATCATCTTTGGTATATCTAATCTCGTATCCTTTAGGGACATCACCGCTTAAAGCAGCCCGGAATTTCTCCATATCCATAGATACAAGCTTAAACTCTAGTAACCCGGTCTGCCCCAGCTTGCTTAAGGCCCTCTCCCTATCGGTAATCCCGGGAAGCTGCACGAGTATTTCATCAATCCCGTGCCTTTGTATGGAGGGTTCGCTTACCCCAAGGTCATCAATTCTGTTTCTTAGCTTCTCAATAGCTAAATCCGTAACCCCTTCACGGGCATCTTCGGGCAGATTACTGGTATCCACCTTAAGCAAGAGCTGCATACCGCCTTGCAAATCCAAGCCTAAATTTATCCTCTTCTCAAAAGGAAAGGCAAAGTAGGCACATAAGCCAATAATGGCAACGATAAATATAGACTTATATAAGACTCTCTTTTCCATGAAGAATGCCTCCTAAAAGGGTTAGAACTATTTCTTGATGAATGCTATACAGTTTTTCTCAAGCTCAATTTTTACATTCTCATCTATTCTTAAGATAACCGTCTTATCCTTAACATTAATAATTGTGCCATGGATTCCGCTGGCTGTTACTACCTCATCATTCTTAGCCATATTCGTTAGCATCTTTTGATGTTCTTTCTCTTTCTGTTTCTGCGGCCTTATTAGCATAAAGTAAAAAATCACAAAAATAATCGCTAAAGGCAACAAATTTAATATCGGATTAGGTGCTTGTGGCTGCATTTTTTATTCTCCTTTAAGAAATATTTTTAATTAGGCTTCTAACCGTAACTGAAGGCTGCGCGCCTTTTTTAAGCCACGCCTCTATTTTTTCCTTCTTTAACTTTGATTCTCCGGTTAAGGGATTATAAAGCCCTACCTCCTCTAATGCCTTGGCATCCCTTCCTTTTCTCTCATCCATAACCGAAACTCTGAAATATGGTTTCCCTTTAGGATTCTTGCCGATTCTTCTTAACCTTATGCGAACTGCCATTGATTGCCTCCTTATTAGTTAGTAATTGCCTCTATTAAAGCCCTGGCCTTATTTACCGTTTCAATATACTCCTTATCCGGAATAGAATCCGCTACGATTCCTGCGCCAGCCTGCACATAAGCCTTATCCCCCTTCATCAATATGGTCCTTATAGTAATACAGGTATCCAAATTATGCAAGAAACTAAAATAACCAACGCACCCGGCATAGGGGCCGCGCCTGGTATTCTCCAATTCATCAATTATCTTCATAGCTGCCACCTTAGGGCTGCCGGAAACCGTGCCTGCCGGGAAAGCCGCTTTTAAAACATCATAAATATCATAACGGCGATTGTCAAGCACTCCCTTCACCTCGCTTACCAGGTGCATGACATGCGAGTATTTTTCAATACTCATAAACTCACTTAAGGAGACTGTCCCTGTTTTGCAGACCCTGC
>JAKQSG010000073.1 GCA_029563245.1 Candidatus Omnitrophota bacterium | reverse complement strand
TACCTGGAGACCTTCCTTGTGCGTTTTACCTCCATGTTTGAACCGGCAATGCTGATTTTTATGGGGCTGTTAATCGGGATTATGGTTGTAGGCCTTTTCCTTCCCATATTCAAGATTGCCCAGATCGGATAGAAAAAGGCTTGATTTTTTTATTGAATTGTAGTAAGCTTTAATCAAGAAAGTTTGTTAATTAAACAAATAGGAAAGGGGGAAGAGAGGGATGAAAAGGGATAGAGGTTTTACGTTAATTGAGCTTGTTGTAGTTATTATAATTGTAGGTATTTTGGCAGCAATGGGTTTTACGCAGTATACTAAGATGGTAGAAAAGGGCCGTACTGCTGAGGGTAAATCAGTTTTAGGTTCTCTTAGGACAGCGCAGAGGGCAAGGTATTTGGAAGTAGGCAGCTATACAGCTAGTATTCCAGACTTACCGGTAGAAGCTCCCACAGCCTGTACGAATACTCACTATTATAGCTATACTTGTGCTAATACAGGAACCTGTACTGCTAACAGGTGTACAGCCGGTGGTAAAACTCCTAATGCCCAAGCCGCTCATAACATTACCCTAACTATCGACGGTGTTTGGGGGGGTACAGCAGGTTATTACTAATTTAGGCCTGGTTTGATATTAAAGAATTAAGCGGTGCGCTATTTAGAGCTCTCAGGGTTAAATAGCGCATCGCTTGGTTACAAAATTGAATAAAAAAATGACATTTAAGAAAATTTCATCTTTTACCCTTATTGAACTTTTAGTAGTTATTATTATTATAGGCATACTAGCAGCTATTGCGGCTCCGGGATTTGATCGGACAAAACAGAATTCCTTGAGCAGGGAGGCTATTGCCAGCCTTAAGCTTATTGCTGCTGCGCAGAAGGTATATAAGATGGAGAGCAATAATAACCGTTACGTTGGTTGCACTACAGCAGCTTTATGCAATACTGCGCTTAGCCTGGATTTACAACCGGCTAATTGGTTGTATAGCGTTTCGGTTAATGCAGCCGGTGTGGCTACACTGACTGCAACCAGGGTGGGTACAGCAGCTTGTACCTATACCTTAACCAGTGCAAATTTTAACGCTGAGCCTGTAAAATCTGCAGGGTGCCCTGCAGGGATGCAATAGTTTTATTGGTATGAATAAAAAAGCCTTAACCTTATTGGAAATTATTGTTTCGTTAATTATCCTGGCATTGCTGCTTACTGGCTTAGCCAATATATTCCTTGCCGGAAGGCGCTATACTCAGAGAAGCAGGGTGCGTATGGCAGGCGGGGAAATCGGTAAATTATTTTTGGATCCTCTGCAGAACCATGTTAACCAGGCGACCTGGGCTACTAACCCGCTGGGTACACGATCAGTCACAACGCAAAACAGAACTATTGACGGAAAAAATTACAGGGGCGAGTATAGCGTTAATACTACCGGCCTTCCGTCAAACCTTACCAGGGTGAAGGTTACAATAACCTTGCCTAGCCTTGAATAATGCCTCATAAAAATAAATCCGTAACCTTGTTGGAGCTTTTGATTGTTATAGTGATTTTCGGGCTTATCATTGTAGGGATAACCAGTATAAATGTTTTCAGCCGTCATAATGTAGTTTCATCCGACCGCAGGACCAGGCTGCAGAACGAGGTTTCATTATGTTTTGAACATATAACTAAACAGGGGCTAAGGACTATAGGGAATGAGACGATATATGGGGCTAACTCCGCTGTCTCTATAGTGGCTAATACCTCTTTGTCATTTCTTGTAGATAGCAACCCTAACGGCAGAAAAGATTCCTCGGATACCTGGGTAAGTTATACATTCAGCCGTCCTAATCTGGTCTATTGCGCTAATTGCGGGTCAAATCCTACCTGTGTATGTTCCGCAGCAAATAGAGAAGTGCTCTCTGAGAAGATAGTAACTTTTAACCCTACTAAAGTGGCAGGCTTTACCCAGGGCAATCATATTGAGTTATTAATTGCTGCGCGTTGGGATCCTTCTTCTTCTGCTACAATCTCGCCTCAGAATCCCGAAATCAATATGCAGGCTACCATAGACCTTCTTCAGTATCTACGCGCTAATAAATAGTCATTCTTCCTTTACACTTGATGATAATACGGTTATAATTATAAAACAAAGTTTTTTTGTTTATTGTATTAGGAGCAGATAAAAAGCGGGAAGCGCTATGATTGTAAGTGGTGTTACCTACCGGTGCAATTTTAATTGCCTTTTTTGCCTCGATTATTTAAAGAAAAAATTATCCGATCCCGATCTAGGGAGCCTAAGGAGAGGATTTAAGAATATGAAGAGCCTTGGGCATGATTCGGTAATGTTCATGACCGGGGAGTCCTTGATAAGGCCGGATATTCTAAAGATATTGGATTTAGCAAGAGATTGCGGCTTGCGGGTAAAGGTAACGACTAATGGCTCCAGGTTAAGCGATTACGCTTTCCTGGATAAGATAATAGCCTGCGGTGTTGAACAGATTAATATTTCTGTGCATTCCCATATACCAAGGGTTGCGAATACTTTATCCCAAAACCAAAATTGCCATATCCTTCAGAGCAGGGCATTAGAGAACATAGACCAATTCATCCTTTCGGGAAAAAGCTCAGGGCTGGAGGTCTGTGTTAATACTGTCGTGAATAAATTTAATTACCGGCATCTGAGCTCTTTTTGTCTTTACCTTAGGAAAAAACTTGCCCATACTGTTTTTGAGCACAAACTTAAATTAATGCTTTGCAAAGGGATTGCTCCATCTTTGTATAAATCAATGATGCTTCCTTTGAGGGTAATCCGACCCTATTTATTGAAAAGCATAAAGGCAGTAATTAAGCCGGGAGGCCAAGACAGTTTACATTTTTCCGGTTTTCCATTATGCGTTCTCTCTGGATATGAATGGTTGTCTACAGAGTTACAAGAATTACTGCTTCATAACACCAGGTATTTTTTGGGAGAAGAGGTAGTTGATACCAGAGAGGCCCAAAGGAGGGAATACGGTTATTATAAAGAATGCAGGCTTTGCTCTCTTTACCGGATTTGTTGCGGCGTATCAAAGAGTTATCGTTTAGTTTACCCTAATTTCAATTTAGAAGTATCAAATGCCGATAGAGAGAGGATTATCAGGAAAGTTAAGAGTCTGCATTAAATTCTTTACACCCTCGGATAAGGCGGTTATAATTAATATTTGAATTTGCAGATATGGGGCTGTAGCTCAGTTGGGAGAGCGCCTCGTTCGCAACGAGGAGGCCAGCGGTTCGATCCCGCTCAGCTCCACCAGAAATCGGGCATATTGCCCCTGCTGGAGGAGCGCATCGGCTTATAATATGAAATATAAGTTAACAGTATTCATAGTTTTTTTTCTTGTCGCAGCGTATTTTCCCGCTCCATCTTACCCCGCTAACATAAAAGAGCCTTCTGCGGCAGGGACATTTTACCCCGATAATCCAAAAGAGCTCTCTAAAATGCTGGATAGCCTGATTTCTCAAGCCAAACCAGAGAAATCTTATTCAGACGTATTCATTCTTATCGTTCCCCATGCAGGGTATGGTTTTTCCGGCAAGGCCGCTTCCGCTGCGTATAAGCTCCTGAAACCTAATAAATACAGGACTGTCGTTATAATCGGAACCGGGCATCATTACGGGTTTAGCGGAATCTCTGTTTACCCGGAAGGAAAATTCATTACTCCTCTTGGGAGTATAGAGGTAGACAGGGAGTTTGCCCGTAAGCTGCTTAACCAGGAAAAAGACATATACTTCCAGCCGCTTGCCTATGAAAAAGAACACAGCGTTGAAGTCCAGCTGCCGTTTCTGCAAAAGTCGCTAAAAGGGTTTAAAATTGTCCCTATAGTTACGGGTGATTGTACTTTATCGGCATGTAATAAGCTGGCGCTTTTGCTTAAAGAAGCAATCGGAAGCCGTAAGGATGTGTTGATAGTAGTCTCAACAGACCTTTATCACGGTTATGATTTTGAAGAGGCAGAAAAAACTGACAATCTGACGGTCTCTTTCATTAACAATATGGATGCAGAGGGGCTCTATTATGGCTTGCGCGACGGGAAGCTGCAGATGTGCGGCGGGTTCGGCGTGGTTAGCGCGATTAGCCTGAGCAGCTATTTAGGGTATGATAAGCCCAGGCTTATTGAATATACCAATTCTTCTAAGGTTACCGGTAAAATGATCAAGGGGATTTGGACCGTAGGTTATGCCAGTATAGTTATCGACAGTAAAAGAGAGGATAATGCCATGCTAAGCAAAGAGGAGAGGAAGAAACTGCTTAAGATTGCACGCAGCTCTATAGAAAATTATCTTAAAACAGGCGAGAGGCTACCCTTAACCGAAACAGACCCGTTTTTACTTGAGGAGCTGGGAGCTTTTGTTACTTTGCATAAGCGCGGTGAACTGCGCGGATGTATCGGCAATATTATCGGAAGGGGGCCTTTGTATTTAACGATAAGGAATATGGCTATAGAGTCGGCTACGGGTGACCCGCGTTTCTCCAAGGTTACCTTAGAGGAGTTAAAGGATATTGATATCGAGATTTCAGTATTGTCGCCTATGAAAAAGACCGATAACCCCGATGATATCCGTTTAGGTATCGACGGGGTATTGATACGTAAGGGCTTTAGAAGCGGGGTATTCCTTCCGCAGGTGGCCACAGAGACCGGCTGGAGCAGGGATGAGTTTATGTCAAATCTCTGCGCCCATAAAGCCGGCCTTGCGCCAGAGGCATGGAAAGGCGATGATGTTGAAATCTACACTTTTACCGCAGAGGTCTTTTCAGAAAAAGAGCTATGAACAGGTTTTACTGCCCCAGCCCGGTTATCTCCGGGAATATAATTGTAATAACGGATAAAGATAAGGCCCATCATATAAAAAGGGTATTATGCCTGCGTTTAAAAGAAGGGGTTATCTTATTTGATAAGCAAGGGATTGAATATTATTGTATTATCCAGGGGTTAGACGAAAAAGTTACCCTTAAGGTGATAAAAAGAAAACTTCCGGATAAGGGTAATTCCGGGATTAAACTTACCTTAGCCTGTGCTATTCCTAAGAAGGCAAAATTTGACGATATTATTGATAAGCTTACGCAGTTAGGCGTTGACAGGATTATTCCGCTTATCTCTAAGCGGGTTTTGGTCAAGCTAGACCGCAAGAAACAGGAAGAACGCCTTATCCGTTGGAAGAGGATCGCTGAGTCTGCTTCTCAGCAGAGCCAGAGAAATAATATTCCTTTAGTGGATCCGGTAAAGAAATTCGATGAATTATTGGCTGTTTCTCAAGATTTTGATTTAAAACTCATTCCTACATTAGGCGGGGCAAGAAAGCCGTTACAAGAAGTGTTAGCTGCGCATTCCTCCAATATACTTGTTCTAATCGGGCCGGAAGGCGATTTCTCTGAAGAGGAGGTAACAGCTGCAAAGAGCTCAGGTTTTATCCCGGTTTCCCTCGGAGATTTGGTTCTAAGAGTAGATACTGCTGCTATTTCTGCAGCTGCCATTATCAGGAATAAACTATCCATATCTTGAAGATAAAATTTTACACATTAGGCTGTAAGGTTAACCAGTATGATACCCAGAGTATCCGCGAGCGCTTCTTAAGGCATGGTTTTAAAGAAGCAAAGAGCAATCACAAGGCAGGTACCTATCTTATTAATACTTGTTCAGTAACCTCTTCTGCCGATAGAAAGTCCAGGGAGATTATCCGCCGCTGCATCAGGGAGAACCCCCACGCAAGAATTATTGTTACCGGCTGCCTCGTAAAAAAAGATGCTCCTATGGTTGCTCAAATAAAAGGGGTAAGTTTAATCGTCAGTAAAGATTTTTTTTGCGAGGGGATAAGCAATTTTTCCGGGCATACCCGGGTGTTTTTAAAGATTCAGGATGGCTGCAACAATTTTTGTTCTTATTGTAAAGTCCCTCTGGTACGCGGCAGGTCAAGGAGCAGGCCTTTGGATGAGATCCTAAGGGAAGCAAAGTTCTTGGCAGGTAAGGGTTTTAAAGAGTTTGTTTTAACCGGCATATGCCTGGGGGCCTATGGCAGGGATTTAAAGGATAAACAAGATTTAGTTAGTCTTATCAGTGCCTTGGAGGCGGTTAGGGATATTGTACGAATTCGTTTAAGCTCAATAGAAGCGGGAGATCTGTCGGATAAATTAATTAATAAAATAGCTAAGTCCAAAAAAGTTTGCCCTCATCTGCATATTCCGATTCAAAGCGGCGACGACCAAATCCTTAAAGCGATGAACCGCAGGTACACCAGCAGTAAATACCTTTCCCTAATCAAAAGAATAAAAACTCTAATCCCTAAGGCCGCTATTACAACTGATGTCTTGGTGGGTTTTCCCGGGGAGAGTGAAGAAAATTTTCAAAATACAGTCAACTTGATCAGAAAAATCTGTCCCTTGAAAGTGCACATTTTTCCTTATTCTCCCAGAAAAGGAACTAAGGCAGCAGATTTACGATTAAGTTTGAGCCCGAAGGTAATGGCAGCCAGAATAGGCGCTCTTAAGAGCATAGAGATAGAATGTGCAATGAAATATAAAAGGCAGTTTCTTAATAAGAACTTAGAGGTTTTAATCGAAGGCCGGAATAAAAAGGATCCTGTTTATTGGGAAGGATACTCCCGAAATTATATCGAATTCTTGGTTAAGTCCGGCAATAACTTGAAAAATCAACTCATTTTTTGTAGGCCATCGCGCATGGCTGAAGGGAGATTAATATCAAGTTATTATAATTTTTAAGTTTTTGATGATATAATAAAATAAGAAAAAGGGGGTTTTTATGAAAAGAAATCTCTTGAACTTTGCCCTATTTTCAATTTTATTTTTCTGCTCCGGTGCTACTGCTGCGGAGACTATTACAATTACTACTTATTATCCTTCTCCCTGCGGCAGTTATGACGAATTAAGGGCAAGGAAGATTGCTATCGGAGATAACTATTTTAATACCTCAAGCTATACCTGGGGTATTCAGGTAAGTGCAGAAGCTGATTTGGTGGTAGAAGGAAGAGTCGGTATCGGTACAGCTTCTCCTGTTGCCAAATTGGAAGTAAAGGGAGGCCATGGAGATTCCCAGATTAGGTTATTTTCTGATCAGTATAGTCAAGGTATAGGAGGCGTAAATACCGCAAACTTAAACCTGTGGGCAAGCGAGCCCGGATGGACCTGGACTGGCGCAGGTATCGGTAATAATGTTATTAATACCAGTGCCGGCGGGCTTACCAGAGTCAATACCAGCAGAGGAGGATCGTACTGCCTTGATTCCCGACGGCAATTATGTTATACTAATTTTAGTGGGGTTAAATACCTGGGGATCGGGGCAATGTTTTCATAATATTTTATTATCTAACTAGAGTATTTGTAAAGAGTTAGCCTATTCTCCGGTATTCTTAAGGATAGGCTTATTTTAGAAGCTTTCCCGAATTTTGTGCAATAAATTCTGTTAACTTATTGTAGTGCCGACAGATACTGTGATTTTCCGTGTAAAAGATTATTTTGAAGATATTTGCTTACTTGATAGA
>JAKQSG010000070.1 GCA_029563245.1 Candidatus Omnitrophota bacterium | reverse complement strand
TATCCAGGATAATATCTACCCTGGAACAACCAAAACAACCCAAAAGTTTATGTGCCAAAGAAGCTGCCCTCTTTACCTTAAGAGCGGCCTTGGGCGAAATCTTTGCCGGTACGATATAATCCGTGAGCCCGTATTTATATTTAGCCTGGTAATCAAAGAAACAATGTTTAGGAATAATTTCAATAACTGGCAACGGCTTATTCTCAAGCATCCCCACCGTTAATTCCCTCCCCTTTATATATTGCTCGATTATGACGCGATCATCAAACTTAAAAGCCAGCTTCACTGCTAAAGGCAGGCTTCTGTAGTCATCGACTACGGATATTCCTATACTGGAACCGGTAAGCGCAGGCTTAACTACCAGGGGGAATTTTGATTTACGAAAGCCTTCTCCCTCTTTGTATTTATGTATAACCTTAAAATCAGGGACGCACAGTCCGTGCTTCTTAAAAATGTTGCGCGAGGCAACCTTATCCATAGCCATTTTACTGGCATGGGCTCCGGAGCCCGTATAGGGAATCTTAAGTTTATCCAATATCTTTTGGACCCCGCCGTCTTCTCCAAACTTTCCGTGTAAAGCAATAAATGCACAATCTATACCCTTGGCTTTAAACAAGGATGCATTTTCTTTAAAACCATCGCCCTTAATAATCACTGGAACCGCATCAATCTTAGCGCCTCTTAGCGCCGCCAAAACAGCCCGGCCTGATTTAAGCGATATCTTCTTCTCGCTTGATGGCCCCCCCATTAGTACGCCTATTCTGCCGAATCTTTTTATCTCCATAACTTTATCTCCGGTTCTAAGGCTATATTGAATTTATTCTTTACTCTCTTTTTCATCAAATTAATTAATTTAAGGACGTCCTCTGACTTGGCATTGCCATTATTAAGGATAAAGTTAGCATGCTTAGGAGAAATAAACGCTTCCCCTATTCGCTTCCCCTTCAATTTACACAACTCAATAAGTTTACCCGCAGATTCTAATTTGGGATTTTTAAAGATACACCCGGCATTACAAAAAGTCAAGTCCTGGCTATGACGCCTCTTCAAGAGATAATCCCTGATATTGTTTTCAATAAATCCCTTGACGCTTTTTTTAAGCCTCATCCTCGCTTTTAAGATAATATATCTTCCCAGGTTGCTTTTGCGGTAGTCAAAAGAGATCTCCTCCCTCTTCAGGGTCTTTATATGTCCATTAAGGTCAATTACTTTAACCTGGCTTATTATCCCGGCAATATCCCTGCCCCAACAACCGGCATTCATCATTATTCCTCCACCCAGCGTACCGGGGATACCGGATAAAAACTCAAGGCCGGTTAATGAATTATCCAAAGAAAATCTTATAAGTTTGGCCAGCTTAACCCCGCTTCCCGCCTCAACAGAATTACCCTTCAGCTCTATGGACGTAAAAAAAGCAGAGCTCAATCTCAAGACCAATCCCTTAACCCCTCTATCGCTAATAAGCAGATTACTCCCTGCCCCCAGCACAAATACAGGAATATTTCCCTTTTTAGCCCAAAAGATAAGCATCTTCAGCTCTTTTAAATCCCGGGGTTCACAGAAAAACCTGGCAGTCCCGCCGATTCTTATCGTAGTCTTATCCTTAAGGGGATGGTTATTCTTTATCTTTAAATTTTTCTGCCAATTCATCGCTTAGCCTCGATATATCCCCTGCCCCGAGGGTAATTATTAAATCCCCGGGCCTGGATATTTCATATACCCTGTTTATGATTTCTTCCTTGGGAAGGAATGCCACCTCTTTGTTTCCATAATATTCTCTTATGCTCCTGCTAAGGATACTTGCGTTAATTCCATCAATAGGTTCTTCTCCTGCAGGGTAAATCTCCGTAACGATTAAACAATCTACCGCTTTAAAACTTTTGATAAATTCATTAAAAAGAAGCTTGGTACGGCTAAAACGGTGCGGCTGGAATATGGCAATAACCCTTTTAGGATTAAGATTCCCGGCAGCCATCAACGTAGCCTTAATCTCCGAAGGATGATGAGCATAATCATCTATAATTGTATAATCATTGTCCTGAAATTTTATCTCCAGTCTTCTGGCAGACCCCTGATAGCTGCATAGCGCATTCTTTATAAACTTTATATCTATTCCTAAACTAAGGCCCAGGGCAATTACTGAAAGGGCATTAGAGATATTATGCTCTCCTCCTAATTTAAGGTTAAAATGCGAAATAAGCCTGCCCTTGTAAATGCAATCAAATTCGCTCTCAAGGCCTTTTAGCAGTATATCTTTAGGATAGAGATCTGCCCGGGGATTTAATCCGAAGGTAACAACCTTGCCTCCGTATCCTTTTATTAGCTCCATAAGGTTGCTGTCGTCATTGCAGCAAAAAAGACAGCCGTCCCTATCGGTTGCGTCGATAAAATTACGGAATGCATCCAATTCGTTATCAAAACTTTTGTAATAATCAAGATGCTCGTAATCTATATTAGTAATGATGGAATACTTAGGCTTATAATAAAGGAATGAGCCGTCTGATTCATCTGCCTCAGCAACAAAAAACTTTCCGCTGCCCATACAAGCATTGGCATCTATTTTTTTTAATATCCCTCCTATAGCCACTGTCGGAGAAAGCCCCGCCTCAAGCAGAAGGCAAGATACCAATGAAGTAGTCGTAGTCTTACCGTGGCTTCCGGCAACAGTAATAACTGTTTTATCAACCATTAGCTCTGCCAAGGCCTGCGCACGTTTTATCAAGGGTATCCCGGACCTTTTCGCCTCCTTGAATTCTGGATTATCCTCTTTTACCGCGGAGGAGTAAACTACTACATCGGCGCTATTGATATTTGCTGGGTTATGCCCAAGGTAAATATCGGCTCCCAATAACCTCAACTCCCGGGTCCTTTTATTTTCTTTCAGGTCTGAACCACTCACCCTATGCCCCCCCGATAAAAGCAGCTGGGCAATACCGCTCATCCCTATCCCGCCAATACCTATAAAATGATAGCTCTTATTCATTTTTTTAAATAACCGATCCAGGCCTTCTCTAACTGGCTTATACCCTGTAAAGAATAAGTCAACCTTAAAGCGTCATCTAGATTACGGTAATCCCTTAAATTCTGGCAAAAGAGGACAAACTTCTCCCTGCCAAACATTTTAATAAGAAAATCTACTATACTGTAAGACTGCGCATAAAATATATCTATACTCCCTGAATCCAGGCTTGCAAGGCTATGGTAAGAGGAAAGTTTTCTTAGGTTTATAAAGCTGTCCTGATCAATTAACCGGCGAATAAATGCATCCGCTTGAGAATACCTTCTTTTTTCCTGATAGGAAGCCACGCCTTCATCCAACCACAAGGTTACGCCGGGATTATTAAATCCCACAAACTCCCTAAAAATAATATGTCCCATCTCATGCGGTAAAATAGTATCTAAAAAATCCTTGGATGCGGGGAAAGACTGAATTATCTTATGGTTGGGCATTACCGCACCGCCGGACCAGGCAGGCTGGCTTGACGCCAACCGGTAAGAATTTGCATCGTCATAAATATAAATCTTAGCCCGGTTATCCCAAAGCCAGAAATTAAAACGCCTAAAACCCAAATCCTCAGTTATACTCTCATAATAAAACTCCGCCTTTTCCAGGAGGGATTTAATAAAACCCTCCGGGGCATTATTGTAGAATACAATAAAATGCGTGGAGCGGCTTTCCTTAAAGTGCTCGCTGGCGCTTAAATTATTAAAACAAATAAAAATAAAAAATAAGATAAGAGATCTTCTCATATTATTTCAGGTTAAGGGCTAAATCAGCAAGTAAGGCAGCGCCATCCGGGCAGTAATTACCGCTAAACCCTTCGCGCAGCTTTTTAATCTCCCCGGGATTAGAAATTAGGCCCTCAAGCATTTCTTTTAGATACTTTGGGCTCAACAAATCGTCTTTTATAACAAAGGCCGCTTTAATTTTATTTAATATCTCTGCATTTAAACCCTGATGATTATAGGCAAAAGGATAAGGAATAATAATTGCAGGAAGCCTAAAATAGGCCAATTCAGCTAAAGTAGTAGCCCCTGCACGGGTAATGGCTAAGTCCGCAGCACTATAGGCTAAGCCCATATCTTCAAAGAAACCATAGACCCTTGACTTGATTCCAAACCCCCGGTATCTCTTCAGGGCAATACTATAATCCTGGCTGCCGGTAATATGAATTACCTGTAAAGAACCCTTTTCTTTTATTAAATCCAGCATATCCATAAAAACTGAATTAATTCTCCCGCTCCCCTGGCTCCCGCCCATTACCAGGATTACAGGGCTACCCCTATCAAACCCTAAAAGGCTCAATGCCTTATCTCTTGCGGTTTTCTTGATGCCTGCTCTTATAGGATTACCGGTTAAGAGGATTTTATCCTGGGATACGCTAAAATATTTCCCAGACTCGGGGAAAGAAACTGCTATTTTATCTACGAACTTAGATAAAAAAATATTTGCCCTGCCCGGTAAAACATTCTGTTCGTGTATAATGGTTCTAATTCTAAAAAGCCATCCCCACATGACCAAAGGGATAGAATCAATGCTTCCAAAACCTACGACAACATTAGGCCTGAATTTAAGTAATAGAATTAAACTCTCCCAGGCCCCTCTTATAAAAATCATAAATGCTCTAAGGTTTTTAGAACTTAGCCTGAAAGAGAGCCTGGCGGAGGATATACGGGCTATCCTGCAATCAAAAGAACTGAGATCAAATTTTATGCTTCTTGAGGGTAAAACCAAGAGCCTCTCAACTCTACCCAGAGAGCCTTTAACCTTCTCCATAAAGGCCAGGGCCGGATAGATGTGGCCTCCGCTTGCTCCTGTAACCGCTATAATTTTCATATTCTCTTAAGGGTATTCTCCGGTACGGGCGATATTAACTAATATCCCTACGCTTACCATATCGAAGATAAACGATGAGCCTCCGTAGCTTATAAAAGGCAACGGTAATCCCTTAGTAGGTAATAACCCGCAGGAAACCCCTATGTTAATTATTGCCCGGAAAGAGACCATTAAAACAAGGCCCAGGCTTAAGAAATAACCGAATCTATCCGGGGCGTTCTTTATGATCTTAATCCCCTGTTGAATAAAAATAATAAAAAGTACAATCACCCCTATAGTCCCTAATAAACCCAGTTCCTCTCCGATTATGGAGAAAATAAAATCAGTATGGGCAGCCGGAAGATAAAATAACTTCTGTTTTGAATGGCCTAAACCCACCCCGAAAATTCCACCCGAACCTAAGGCAATCTGGGATTGGATTATCTGAAAACCACTCCCCTTAGGATCAAGCCAGGGATTGATAAAGGCAAGAACCCTAGCCCTGCGGTATGGGACGCTGAAAATCAAGAGATAGAGTATGGGAAGGCTGGCTAATATTAAAGACAATATATACGCCGGGCGTACACCCGCAACAAAAAGCATGATTAAGACCACAAAGCCTAAAGCCACCGTAGTCCCTAAGTCCGGCTGCATTAATATCAAAACAGCAACAAACCCTAAAAAACACACCGGCGGGAGAAATCCTTTTAAAAATGTTTTAATTAAATTTCCCTTACGGGAGATAAAATCAGCGATATAGATAATGACAGCGAGGTTAGCAAATTCTGAGGGCTGAAAACTCAAAAACTTAAACCTAAACCATCTCCTTGCCCCGGAAACTTCCCTCCCCAAACCAGGAATTAAGACTAAAACCAATAATACCAAAGAAATAACAAGCAATGGCCTGGCTATCTTTCTCAATTTATGGTAATCAACCACCATAAAGACGAAAGTCAGAATAGCCCCTATAAACATGAAGATTAAATGCCTCTTAAGAAAGAAAAGCCCGTCTTTATACCTCTCTAAAGCATATATGCTTGAGGAACTGTAAATCATCACAATCCCCACGCACATAAGAATTACCGCTACCGTAAAAAGGTTTATCCTGATATTACGTACCATAATCTAAGATTTAAGCTCTCCTACCAAAGCTTTAAAAGACTTTCCTCTCTCTTCATAGTTAGCAAACATATCAAAACTCTTGCACATAGGAGAAAACAAAACGCAATCACCCTTTTTGCTAAGGGTAAACGCCTTTACGACCGCATCCTTAAGGCTATCTGCGCGGGATATATTGATTGACCCGCTAAATACGCTATAGATTCTATCGCTTGCCTCCCCGATCAAAACTAGGTTCTTTACTTTCCGGCGGGCAATATCCAAAACTCTGGAATAGTCATTCCCCTTCTCTCTTCCTCCGGATATAAGAATAACCGGACAGTTTAAATTATTTAAAGCCCAAACGGTAGCCTCAGTAGTAGTAGACTTAGAGTCATTGATAAACCTAACTCCCCGTAAGCTTAAAACTTCCTCCATGCGATGCTCCACCCCTTTAAAATTAGCCAAGGTATCCATGGCTAATCTTTTGTCTATTTCCAGTATTTCAGCAACCCTCAGGACTGCTGACTCATTAGGGTTTAGCCCTTCTTCCTTCTTGAAATAAACTATTTTTGCACAAGCCTTAGAGTTTAAGTTACGTACCGCTTCATCATCATAATTTAAAACCAAATAATCTGAAGGCCCCTGGTTCTTGAATATCCGCTCTTTAGCGCCGATATAATCCTGCATACCGTTATACCGGTCGAGATGGTTACGGCTTAAATTAAGTATCAATGATATCTTTGGCTTAAACCCCTCAATACCCTCCAGCTGGAAAGAGCTAACCTCGAGAGAAACAAAATCCCCCTCCTGCATCTTTCCTACTTCTTGGGTAAAAGGATTGCCTATATTGCCGCAGGTAAAAACCTTTTTCCCCCAGGCCTCTATTAACCTCCCGATTAGGGTGGTAACCGTGGTCTTCCCGCAGGTCCCGGTTATAGCAATAATCTGCGCCGGGCATAACTTCCAGGCGAGCTCAATCTCGCCGATAACCGGTATCTTAGCTTCCTTCCCCCAAAGAAGGGGCAGCGCATCGTTGGCCACACCGGGAGAAACCACTATAAGTTCAATCCCTGATAGAAATTCCCGCGAATGCCTGCCCAGTTCTACTTTAATATCCTTTGAATTTAACCGCTTAAGGTTTTGGCGGGTTACTGGATTATCCTGGCTATCCGTAACTTTAACTTGAGACCCTAACTCAGAAAGCAGGTTAGCTGAAGATAATCCGCTGCGTCCAAACCCTATGACGAGGACTCTTTTGCCCTTAAAATAATCTGTATTCTTCATGAGATCTCTAACGGACCTTTAGAGTAACTATGGTCATAATCGCCAGGAGCCCGGCAATAATCCAAAACCTGACTATAACCTTGTTCTCCGGCCAATTAAGAAACTGGAAATGATGATGCAAAGGCGCAATCCTAAAGATACGTTTTTTAGTTAAACGGAATGAACCAATCTGTAATATTACTGAAAGGGCCTCAAGGACAAAAATTCCTCCCACCATAACCAAAAGAAGCTCTTTGCGTATTAATAATGCTACTGTCCCCAGAGCCCCTCCCAAAGCCAGAGAACCGACATCACCCATAAAAATAGAGGCAGGATAACAGTTAAACCATAAAAATCCCAACCCCGCCCCTAATATACTGGCACAGAATACCGTAAGCTCTCCGCTGCCGCTTATAAAAGGCACCAAAAGATATTCGCTTAAACGAATGTGCCCGGATACATAGCAGAGTACGCTAAATGCAAGTGCGACCATAACTACTATACCTATTGCTAAACCGTCTAAACCATCAGTAAGGTTAACCGCATTGGAAGTACCAGCAATCACCAAGATTACAAAGATTATATACAGCCCGTTTAAATCTAAAGCTACATTTTTTAGGAAAGGGATGTCTAATTTTAGGCTGCTTTGAAAATATAAGAGGAAGACTATCCCCAAAATCAAACCCAAGAGTGCCTGGCTGATAAGTTTTGTCTTAGCCGTAAGCCCCTTAGCATTCTTTTTGGTTTGTTTTAAATAATCATCAATAAAACCGGTTATCCCAAGCCAGATTGTACTAAAGAGCACAACCCATATATATTTATTGAAGATATCAGCCCAAATAAGCGTCGAGAAAACAATTGCTACCAGAATAAGAATGCCCCCCATAGTAGGGGTATCCTTCTTACTATGATGCAAAATATCCAATGCAGCGCTGTCACCTTTATTAATCTTCTCCCCTACCTTAAGGCTTTTAAGCTTTCTTATCACATAAGGCCCTAACAAAAGACTTATCACGAAGCTAGTCAAAGCTGCCATAGCCGCCCTAAAGGTGATATACCGGAAAATATTAAAAAAGGAAATTGACTCGTGAAGCGGGAATAGTAAATTATATAACATCTAAAGGTTAAAAACCTCCTCCATATTCATTCTGCGCGAACCCTTTACTAAAATAATATCATTTGGATTAACTTTTATCTCTTTAAAAAGTATGCTGCGGGCCTGAGAGGAATTTAAGCAAGAGGTTATTTTTTCCCTGCCAAAGTTAATACCCTTTAAGCTGTAGCTGCTTAAGCTGCCCACTGCGATAATCCTATCACAAAATTTAGCTGCCTTAGCTATGGACTCAGCGTGAAAAGCTGCGGTATCCTTACCCAACTCCAGCATATCTCCGATCACCGCGATTTTTCTGCCCGTAGGTTTCATCTCTTTAAGTAAATCCAATGCCTGCCCTAGAGAAAGCGGGTTAGAATTATACGTATCATCGATAAAACTAATGCCTTTTCTCTTAATAAGATTGAGCCTGCCCGAGGGTAGCTTAAAAACAGATAACGCACTGGCAATCTTTTGGTATGAAATACCGAAAATCCTGCCTAAGGCTATAGCGGCTAAACTATTGTAGATATTATAATACCCGGGAACGGTTAATGCAAATTGTAATCTTCGGTTTACCGTAAACTTCTGCTTTCCTGAAACCCGGCTTATTAGAGAGGCCCTGAAGTCGCTTGGATTATTAATACCTACACCTAAAGAAAATACCTTACTATTTTTTCTTAAGAGTTCCGCTCTTAGGAATTTATCATCCGCATTCAATACTGTTATAGCCGGTTTCTCAAGCCCTGAAATCAAATTACGTTTTTCTTTGAATACCCCCTTAATACTTTTAAGGTGCTCTAGATGGGAAGGGCCAATATTGGTAATTACCCCTATGTTAGCAGCAGCTATAGCGCTTAGGTATTTCACTTCTCCAAAATGATTAGTGCCTACCTCCAATACCGCCAGGTCATAAGTACTATCGAGTTTAAGAAGGGTAAGCGCAAGCCCGATATGGTTATTCTTAGTCCCCTCATTGCTGAGGACCTTAAACTCTTTAGAGAGGACCTGGGAAATCATCTCTTTAGTTGTAGTTTTACCATTTGATCCGGTAACCGCGATAACCGGGATATTATACTTTTTACGATTATAGTGGGCGATGCTACCTAAAGCCTTAGTTGAATTCTTAACCTTAATTAAAGCCACGCCGATTCCGCTTAAATCTTTCTCTGCGATAATACAGCTTGCTCCTCTGGCGGCTGCGGCTTTAATAAAATCATGGCCATCAAAATTATCCCCTCTGATGGCAAGAAAGGCTTCGCCTTTCTGGATCTTGCGAGAGTCAATAGAAATTCCTTTTACGTTTTTCTGGCCATCGCCGGATATTAACTTACCCTGGGATGCCCTTACTAATTCATAGATTTTAAACATCGGGCTATTTCCTCACGGTCATCAAACCTTACAACCTTATTCTTAAGGATTTGATACTTCTCATGCCCTTTACCTGCAACCAAAACAATATCACCCTTTTTAGACATAGTTAAAGCCGACTTTATCGCCTCTTTCCTGTTGTAGATAACCGAATAATTATCCTTCTTTATGCCGGCGGTTATATCCTTAATTATACCCTCAGGATTCTCAGAGCGGGGATTATCATTAGTTATTATCACAAAATCAGATAGTTCACTGGCAACCTTTCCCATCTTAGGGCGTTTTAAGGTGTCCCTCTCCCCCCCGCAGCCAAAAACAGTGATAATCCGTTTTAAAGATAAGCTTCTTAAAGATTGAAGGGTATTCCTTAGCGCATCCTCGGTATGGGCATAATCGACAAATATATAAAAACCCATTCCGCATTTTACCGGCTCAAGCCTGCCGGGAGCAAAGCTAAAATTCTCGATTGCTTCCTTAATCTTATCCAAGGGTAAGCCTTCTTTAAGCCCCCAGGCAAAGGCAGCCAGGATATTGTAAATATTATGCCTTCCGATCAGGCGGGCCTCTATCCTTAACCTGCCCCCGGGGAAGAGTAATGTGAATTTCGTAGACTTTAAACCGTAAATTATTTTCTCTGCCCTGACCTGCGCACTGGCGCCTAGGCCATAGGTGATAACTTCTGCCCTGGTAATCTTCTTTAATAAAGAATAATGCTTATCGTCTTGATTCAAAACAGCGAAGGCCTTTGCCGATAACCCTTTGAAAAGTTTTGCTTTAGCATAAAAATAACTGCTTAGGTTTCTATGATAATCCAAGTGATCCTGGGTAAGATTTGTAAATATAGCGGAATGAAAATCTATCCTTAAAACCCTTCCCTGATCCAAGGCATGCGAAGATACTTCAGTAGCAGAGTAATCAATACGCTCCTTAACCATATTGTTCATTAGAGATTGCAACTCTACAGGCCCGGGGGTAGTATTCTTAGAAGGTACTACTATTTTATTAAAACGATAGTTTACCGTGCCTATTACCGCAGGCCTAAAACCTGACTTATGAATAATCGCTTCAAGGATATAAGCAACCGTAGTCTTCCCGCAGGTCCCGGTGATCCCGATAACTTTAAGCCTGCGCGAGGGATTGTTATAAAACTCAGCGGCTAAGCTTGCTGCAGCCAAACGTGTATCATTAACCTTAACCAAGGGTATATCTTTTCTGCTGATTCTTTTAACCTGTGAGTGGCAAACTACAGCAATTGCCCCTCTCCTTATAGCCCCATCTATAAACCTACTGCCATCAACTCTGGCCCCTTTTACCGCTATAAAAATAAAACCTTTACTTACTGCTTTGGAATTACAGCTCACCCCTTTAGCCTTACCGGATTTAATTAATTTAATGGTCTCTTCTAACTTCATTTAATTTCAATTGAGTAGATACTGCCTGTTTTGTTTTCAAATACCTTACCACATCCGCAGCAACGCTCTTGAATACCGGAGCAGCAACAACTCCTCCAAAATAATAAGGGCGCGGCTCATCCAAAGAAACTATGATCGTCACTACCGGATCCTGTGCAGGAGCAAATCCGATAAAGGAGGCGATAAATTTATTGTGGGAATATCCTCCTCCTGGTTCAAGCTTCTGAGCAGTACCGGTTTTACCTGCAGAAGTCAACCCCTGCATTTGGGCCATTTTACCTGTCCCCTCCTCAACTACTCCGGTAAGCATTTTAGCTACCCTGGCTGCTGTCCACTCAGAGACAACCCTGCGTATTAAAACAGGGCTGTTCTTTTTTACAATCCTACCCTGTTTATCTCTGATTTCTTCTATAACATAAGGCCTCATTAATTTACCTCCATTAGCAATGGCAGAAAGAGCGCTAGCCAGCTGAAGCGCGGTTACGCCTACCTCTTGCCCTATAGGGATAGCGCCTATGGAAGTCTTAGACCAATAACGAGGCTCCTTAATCATGCCAGATATCTCACCGGGAAGGTCAATCCCCAATTTGGAGCCAAAACCAAAAAGCTTGATATATTTATAGATAACATCTGCCCCGAGCATCTGGGCAATTTTGGTAGTGCCAATATTGCTGGATTTCTCGATTACCTCACGGAAAGAAAGCCATCCATGAGGAACATGGTCATGCAGGATATGATTGGCTACGCGGTATGCCCCATTCTCACAGAAGATTTTATCTTCTTCGTTTAATCTCTCTTCTTCTAAAGCAGCGGATGCGGTAACAATCTTGAATACTGAACCCGGCTCGAATAAATCACATATAGCGCGATTCCTCTTCTGATCCTTGCTTACATTCTTATACTCATTTAAATCATAGGAAGGCCGATTAGCCATAGCCAGAATCCTGCCGGTATAAGGGTCCATCACAATTATGCTCGCCCCTTTAGCATTATAAGTCTTATAAGCCTTCTCAAGCTCCCTCTCAGCGATATATTGTACCACCTGATCAATAGTTAAAACAATATCCATGCCGTCTTTAGGCAGTACCATCTTCTCATAAACATCCAGTTTTGACTGGCGGGCATCGCGCAAGAATAAACCCCATCCTGCGGTGCCTTTCAGGTACTCGTCAAAAGAAAGCTCAATGCCTTCTAGTCCGGTATTATCCAACCCCGCAAAACCAATAATCTGGCTGGCCAGATAAGTATTAGGGTAACTGCGCTTACTCTCCCTCACAAATCCTAAGTGCCTAATCTTCAATTTTTTAACCTCTTCAACCTCATGCAGGCTTAACTTACGTTTTAGCCAAATAAAGGCCTTCTTACGAAATAACCTCTCCCTTAAATAATCCTGGCTTAAATTCAACACGTCGGATAGCTGAGTGATAGCCATTTTTTTTTGGGTATTACTCATCATATTAGGAGCTGCATAAAGGGAGTCCGCGGGAAGGTTTAAAGTCTGCGGTTTCATATTGCGATCATAAATTATCCCGCGGGAAGGCTCAATCTCAGCAAAAAGGTTATGCTGCTTCCTGGCAATATCCGCAAGGTAATTTGAACGGAAGGTTTGGATATAAACAAGCCTCAAGGCACAGATAATTAAGAAAAGCAGGAAAAATAGGAATACCGCCTCGCACTTACGGCGATAGTTACTTATATACACATTAAGTTTTGATTAACAAAAATGTTAAGGGTTAACCGTCTTAGCTTCTGCCTGCCTGCTCAAACCAAAGAAACGAGCAAATAGATTCTGCTTACTCCCTGATAGCTCGCTTAAGGTCACCCCAGTACTTGTGGGGACTAACTTAACCAGCTGATATTTATCCGGCATCTGAAAATCCGAACGGCTAGAAAGGCTGCTGCCGATATTAACCAGAGATGAATTCTTTTCGATACTGTATCTTAAGACACTATTTTTATCCAGGAGTTCCTGGAAAACCGCGTGCTGTTTCTGGCCTGCGTATGCCAAACGAATAATTTCGCTCTGTTGATAGACATAAAGCACCGAGAAAAAAGTAATAAAAACCACCAGTGATAAAAATTTATTTAGCCTCATGGCTTTACAGTCTTTCTGCCGACCTAAACTTCGAGGACCGGCTTGCCGGATTAACCTCCACCTCAGATTGAGTAGGGGTTTGCGGCTTAGGGGTTAATATATTTATAAGGCCTGCTGCCTCTGCCTTACGAAAAGCAAACTTAATTACCCTGTCTTCGAGGGAGTGGAATGAAATAACACATATTCTTCCTTTCTCTCTCAAGGCAAGAATCGCCTTGTTAACAGCAGTCTCCAATATTTCTAACTCCCTGTTAACGGCAATACGCACCGCCTGGAAGGTCCTGGTTGCCGGATGTATACGGTAATGCCGGCAGCGATAGCGCGAAGGTATAGATTTAGATACGATATTTGCCAATTCAATAGTAGTGGCTATCGGCTGCTTCTGCCTTTCCTTTACCAAAAAGCGTGCGATACGGCTATGCCACCTCTCCTCTCCAAAATTCCATAAAAGTGTGGACAACTCATCTTCGTTGAGGTTATTAACCAAATCGTAAGCCGAAATATAACTATCTTTATCCATACGCATATCTAAAGGCCCCTCGCTCTGGAAACTAAAACCGCGCCCAGCATTTTGAAGTTGAAAAGTAGAAATACCTAAATCAAACAAGAATCCATCAACTTTATCTACTTTTAGATCTGATAAAAGCGTATCTAAATCCACAAAATTTCCGCGGATGAGCTTAACAGCGGACCCAAATTCATTCAGTCTTTGCCGCGCCACGCTTAATGAATCCTCGTCGCGGTCAATACCAATGAGCCCCCCTCCAGGGAGAATCCGCCCTAATATTTCTTTTGAATGCCCGGCAGTCCCCAATGTAGCATCTACTATAGTTTTCCCGGGCTTTAAGTTTAAATAATCTAAAACTTCCCGTAACATTACGGGAGTATGAAAATTTGTACTAAGCATCCATCAACTTCTCGGCAATCTCTTCAAAAGACTGCTTAGAATTACCGTAAAATTCTTCCCATTTATCCTTTGCCCATATTTCCACCCTATTGGATACGCCGACAATGACAACTTCTTTCTTGATCTGGGCAAAATCTTTTAAATACTGAGGCAATAAAATCCTCCCCTGTGCATCAAAATTTACCTCCACTGCTCCGGAAAAATAAAGCCGGTTAAATTTACGCGATTCTGATTTCGTAAAGGAGATAGATTTAAACTTATTCTCCTGGGTCTTCCACTCCTCTTCGCTTAGCATAAACAGGCAACCGTCTAAACCTCGGGTAACAAAAAACTTCTCAATGAAATGCGCTTTGGCTGTTTCACGAAACTTGGCAGGCAATATAAGACGACCCTTACGGTCTATAGAATGCAGATACTCGCCATAAAACATGGCTTATCTCCTCCCACTTCTCTCCACTTTTAACCACTTTGTAGGTCAAGTATAGATAAAATACTTTCTCTTGTCAAGCAAAAAAATACCTAACTTATTATGAAACAAGGAGTAGTGGCTATTTTGGGTTCAAATAACCATATATAGTGGTCTTCTTCTGGGAGGCAGAGAGTAGAATTTTTCTAACGCAGATTATATCTTTCCTGATTTGGCTGCTTAAAGTTTCTAAAGAAGAAAACTTCTTATCCGGACGGATCTTCCTAACAAATTGAATTTCCAGATTTTCCCCGTAAATATTTCCTTTAAAATTTAATATATATACCTCAACTCCTGTTACTTTCTTAGGCGCCTTGACAGTAGGCTTTTTACCGATATAACAGGCCCCCATAAATTTCTTCCTTTTAAACATAATTCTTACCGCATAAATACCTTCAGCCGGGATTACCTCATGGTGAGGGTTTATATTAGCAGTAGGAAAACCTAATATCCTGCCTAAAGAAGTACCTTTTACCACTGTCCCTAAAATACTTACCGGCCGGCCCAATAAAGCCTGAGCCTCTCTTATTTTCCCTTGTTTTATTATCCCGCGGATTAAGGTACTACTTATAGCCCTGCCCCTATGCTTAACAATAGCAAAACCTATTGCTTCAAAGCCATATTTCTTACCTAACTCTTCCAGCAAAACAAAAGAACCCTGGGTATTTCTGCCGAACCTAAAATCTTTTCCCACGTAGATATACTTTGCGCAAAGCTTATCAACTAGTACTTTTTTAACAAAATCAGCGGCGCTAATTCTAGAAAAATGCCTCGTGAAATTAATCACTACACACAAATCAATGCCTAATTCCGCGAAAATACCTAATCTGTGTTCAAGCGAATAAAGACTCTCCTGTAGCCGCGGATGGGGCCAGAAAGTCACAACAATACTAACTCCTTTGATCTGGCGTGCTTTGGCTACCGCCGCTTTAAGTATCTTTTTATGCCCGCGGTGCACTCCATCAAATACCCCCATAGCCACTACCGCAGCTGCCTTCTGCCTGATTTTATTAATCCCGTAGATAACTCTCATTTTAAACTTTTAATTATCCTGGATATAACCTTACGGCGTATATCTGCAAGCCTACCTTTGATGGTGCATCCGGAGGCATTTTTATGTCCCCCCCCGCCAAAATACTGAGCAATCTTATTCACATCGAAAGAACCGTTAGACCTCAAATTAAAACGTATCTCATTCTTTACCCCGATGTTTTCTTTAAAAAGAACGGCTACCTGCGCATCTTTTATCGCACGCATAAAACCTAAGATATGTTCGCTTAGATCGAATGAAACTTTTCTATGTTTCAATAACCCTGCCGGAACTGAGACATAGACGACTTTGCCATTCTTCGCCCTAACTACCCCTGACAGTATTTTTATCAAAAGCTGCATATCGGGAAAGGAAACATTTTCATAGATATCCCTATAAACCATATTTATATCCAGGCCCAAGCGCATAAACTCTGCGGCTGCCCTATGGGTCAATTCCGACGTATTGGAATAACGGAATGATCCCGTATCAGTCATAATCCCCACATACAAAGAAAGCGCTGATTTCCTATCAAAGGCAATGCCCATCTCTTTATAAAGCAGATAAACCATCTCGGAGGCAGAAGAAAGATGCGGCTCAACCCAATTATAATCTCCGAAATTATTATTGCTTATATGATGATCAATATTTATAACCGGGCGACTCTTACTGTTCAACTTATAAACATCCCCTGCGCGGCTTAGATGAGAACAATCCAAAGCTACCATACAATCGAAAGAAATCTTATTATTTTCTTTGTACAATTTTATGCAATCGGCTCCGGGGAGAAAACTTAGCTCCTGCGGGAGAGGATCCTGGTTAACGATAAAAACCCGCTTATTCATCTTTTTCAAAAGGAAGTACAAACCAAGCTCTGAACCTAAGGCATCCCCTTCGGGACTAGTATGCGTAGTAATGAGAAAAGATTTATGTTTTCTTATTGCTGCGGAAACCTTTCTTTGGCTTATCTTGTTCATTATGCTCCTTTATCTGATTTAAAATCTCTTCTATGCGTACGCTGTATTCGCTAGACCTATCTTCATAAAAGGCTATTTCCGGGGCAAACCTCAGATTCAACCTCTGGGCGATTAGTTTACGGATAAAACCTAAAGATGAATCAAAGGCCAGCTTAGTTTTTTTATAAGCCTCCTCATTGCCTAAAACGCTAAAGAATATTTTAGCAAACCTTAAATCATGTGTTATCTCAACATTAGTTATGGTTACAAACCCCACCCGAGGATCCTTTAGTTTATCGTGTATGATAACGCTTACTTCCTGGCGGATCGCCTCGGCTACCTTATCTTGTCTTGACATTTTAGCTTCACTCCTTTTGTTAACAACTTTTTAATTAAAGATAACTCCCCAGTCCTTGTTTTGATATCACCGTTAAGCTTGGCATTTAGAACCTGTCGGAATATCTCCTGGTAACTCGGACCGGGAGGAAGCCCCATACAATGCAAATCATCACCCGAAACAGAAACACACATCCCATTATAAATCTCCAGGAAATTCTCAATATTTCGCCTTAATACCCGATTTCCATATTTTGCCCTCAGGCAAATAATCGTTTCATAACTTAAAGGCTCTAATAGGTCGAATATCCTTGAGGGCATTATCCCTTGGCTGCTTAATTCACGGGTAAATGATTTTGTTAATCCTTTAGCGGATAATATCCTTTTCTCCTCTCCCTTACGCAGGCCAAACCTAAAACAGATATCTCTAATCGCATCAGCCTTAAGTGAATCAACCAGGCCCGTAAAATAAATTAACCAGGCATCCAGGCATCTACGACCGGGATAACTCTTATTAAACCACCTGATCTCCTTATCTAATGATCTTAAATAGGCGTAGGTTTTAGCTTTGGGCTTAAGGTGCCGGTGGATAAATTCAAAACCGGATAATTCTCCTATCCGCTTAATATTACTAATAGCGTTTTTTTCTTTTAATA
>JAKQSG010000058.1 GCA_029563245.1 Candidatus Omnitrophota bacterium | reverse complement strand
GGGCACCTGAAACAATAAGGAAAGGGAATAAATAATGCCCTGTCTCCGAAATGTCCGAAACGCTCACGATATCGAAAACTAGAGGTAATTGCCGATGCCGCCAGTGTCCTACCGTGATATCCCCCCATAAAAGCAAAGCATAGGCTCCTGCCGGAATGATTCCTTACCAACTTTAGCGAATCCTCTAAAGCAGAAGAGCCTCCGACATTGAAATGCACCCTCCCCTTCTCTTCAAAGGCAAGTTCATTCCTCCGGGAAATCTTTGCGGCCAGGCCTATTTTCTCTTCATGCAGGTACTGGCAGGCAAGCTGCGGAAGGGTATCAATTTGTTTTTTAAGCGCGGCGTTCAACCGTTTGTTCCTGTATCCAAAGTTAACTGCCGAATACCACATCTGTAGGTCAAGATACTCGACTCCTTCGTTATCATAAAGAAAACTACCCTTGGCCGACTTAAATATATTCAACTTATCCGCATAATGAACTGTATCCCCCCAAGAACAATACTTAGATTCCAATTCAAGTAAATTTTCCTGGCGTTTTACCCTACCAGGTCTGGCCTTTCTTACTGCTAATTTCTCACTCATATGAAACTCCTTTTAAAATAAGTATAGACGTCTTTAAGCGATTTATAGGAAAAACATGTAAGCCTTTTGGACTTAAAGTGTTTCAAGAGGCTATCTTTGGCAAATACTATATCGGCATACTTTGACGGACATATATCAGAGCGACCGTCGCCTATATATATTATTATAGAATCGTGTGAGACGTTTGCCAAGAGGTTTTTTGTCTTGCAATGGGCACAAATATTGCAATTCTTATTTCGGTGTGGGAAAGCCGGTATCAAAGCCTGGCCCTTGAAATTAAGCTTATTGGAATAAATCTTCAGGTTCCTAATCCCATGGTTATGCATAATCCGCCTTAATATATAATCAAAATTGTCGCTTAATACTATAGTTTTAATCTTTTTAGCGGATAAGACCCTGACCAGCTTGTTAAAATAAGGGTCAAGCTTAATCCCCGAGAGATAATGGTCTAGCGCAGGCTTAGTAATAGACATCCCTCTTACCTGATCCTTAAGGCATTCATGCGAGCCTATTTTACCTGTCTCCCATTCTTTCTCCAGCCTAACCCAAAGGTTATCGCGGGAGAAAACCGGCAGCATACTGTCAAAGACGTCACAGGTAGCAATAGTATTGTCAAAATCAAAGAAAACTATGCACTTTTGAGGGTTTACTATCTTCATAATATCTTTTAAGAAACAAAAACTCCTGGTACGGCACTTTGGCAATAAGAACATTTGCCCATATTTATATTATACTCCTTAATCTTGAAACCATCACGCTTAATTAATGCTTTTTCACAAGAAGGGCAAATAGTATCGCCACCCCAACCGTAGACGTTTCCCGCGTAAACAAATTTAAGCCCGGACTCTATCCCAATCCTTAGCGCCTCTTTAAGTCTTGCCTCTGGGGTAGGAGGATAGTTATTCAACTTATAATCCGGATGGAAACGGGAGAGATGCCAAGGGATATTCTTATCGAGGCCAGAGATAAAACCAGCCAATTCCCTTAGCTCACCTTCAGAGTCATTAATCCCAGGGATAACCAGAGTAGTGATTTCAACCCAGATCCCCAACTCTTTCATTA
>JAKQSG010000053.1 GCA_029563245.1 Candidatus Omnitrophota bacterium | reverse complement strand
ATCGGTTATTCGGGGACAGTTTCTTTCCGTATGGATACAAAGCTTTTATTAGAGAGCTGCCGCGTATTCGCGGACTGTTCTTTTGTCTTTGTTGGCGAGGTATTAAAGATTAACCCCGCAGCGGTATCTATCCTTAAGGCTCAACCGAATATTTATTTCTTAGGCGCAAAAGAATACAGGCAGATTCCCCATTACCTGATGAATTTTGATCTGTGTATAATTCCGTATCTAGAGAGTATTACTGTAGCTACACCCACTAAGATTTTTGATTATCTGGCAACCGGGCTACCTGTAGTCTCAACGCCTTTTCCTGATTCGGAATCATTCCAGGGGCTTGTTTATACTGCCTCCAGCCGCAGTGATTTTTTGGTTATGATAAAAAAAGCGCTTGCCGAAAAAGATATAAGCCTGCCTAAAAAAAGGATAGATATGGCTTTAATGAATACTTGGGCTAAACGCGCCGAGGAGATTATGGGCATAGTAAGGCAGAGGACGAATGTAAGATGAAGAGGATACTAATCATTCCGCATAGCGCCAATAAGCAGGTAAGGGTAAGGCTTTCGGAGGTTGGACGAGTACTGGGCAGAAAGCATAAAGTTTTTTGTTTAGATTGGCAGGAGCCCTTAAGTTCCTCTTTTCCCGCCAGGTTGAAGGCCGCTTCATTTAATGTCCTTGCCCCTTTAAGGGCTTCAGATTATAAGGGGTTAAGCTTAGTCAGTATGCCCTTTTTTCATAGGCCTCTTTCACTGGCGCACTGGTTCAATCAACGTCAAATATTGCGTTTTATCAACAGCCACAAAATCGATATTTTATTGCATGGCCTAAACTATTTTTTTCCTGCACCCGGAAAGCCTTTATATGGAAATAAAAGTTGTATTAATATATTCGACTTTAATGACCTGCCGGTTGAAGAGATAAAAACTCGTGCGGATAAATTTGTATACTCTTTTGCCGCAAAGGAATCGCGCAAGGCCGATTATATAACTGCCTGTTCATGCAGCTTAAGAGATTATGTGAAAGCCATTTTCTCAAAGGATGCTGTTTATATCCCAAACGGGGCAGATTTTAACGAGTTTAGGACTGTTGATCCTTTAGGGGTAAGAAAAATCCGAAAAAGGCATTCTAGCGAGGGTAAATTTGTGATAGGGTATATTGGCAATTTAGGGGAGTGGGTGGATATAGAATTGCTTATTGAGTCATACTTGATCTTCAGGAAGAAGTTTAGCCCATCTTCTTTGTGGATAGTAGGGGGCGGATACTATCTGGATAAATATAAGAAACGTTTTTCCCAAGAAGATATAGTGTTTACCCGGGCAGTGCCCCGTGAAGAGGTTGCTTCGTATTTTTGTGCTTTGGACATAGGGGTAAACCCTAGCAGAAAAAGCATTTTTCAAGATAAGGCATTCCATATAAAGTTAGTGGAATATGCAGCTGCGCGGAAAATAGTCATAAGTACCCCTTTGCAGGAATTAGGGTATTCAAAGTTCCCGCATGTATTGCTTAGGGAGCCAC
>JAKQSG010000050.1 GCA_029563245.1 Candidatus Omnitrophota bacterium | reverse complement strand
GATCTGGTAATCCAGCAGTATAAGGTCAGGCTGATTGGTGTGTACAAGCTTGAGCGCCTCTTCTCCGTCGCATGCCTCAAGTATTTCATAATCCTCTTCAGAGAGGGTAAGTGTCAGCACGTCTCTTATATCCGGGTCATCATCTACGATAAGTATTTTTATTGCCATATTTTCTATCCTTGCGGCAAGGTGAAGCTGAAGGTAGTCCCTTTACCCATTACGCTATCAACCCAGATTTTACCTTGGTGTGCTTCAATAATGCGCTTGACTAATGCCAGGCCTAATCCTGTGCCTTTAACCTCTTGATTTATTGAATTCTCTACCCTGAAGAACTCTTCAAATATTGAATCCTTTGCTTCTTGCGGTATCCCGCATCCGGTATCAGAGACATCAACCTGGATCATCCCGTCTTTTTTCTTTCCGGATACGCTTATCTTTCCATTGGCAGGAGTAAACTTCATGGCATTGCCGATTAGATTAATAAAAACTCTTCCTATCTGGGTTTGGTCTATCAATACCTTGAAATCTTTGGGTTGGACTAGGATTTCCAGGTCGATCTTTTTTTCTTTCAGTTGTCCGGATAGCAGGTCTTCGATTTTATTTATAACTTCCCTTAAATCCCATGGCTCAAGGCTCATCGTAACTTTCCCTGATTCTATGCGGGATATATCCAGGAGTTCGTTTACTATGTGCCCTAATTCATCGCTATGCCGGTTTATCTTCTCTAAGCGCTGTTTTGCCTCTGTAGGTATTTCTCCAAGCTTACCAGTGAGCAGTATGGCCGCGTATCCTTTGATAGAAGTTAAAGGGGTGCGCAGCTCATGGGAGACGCTAGAGACAAAATCTGTCTTGCGCTTGTTCATCTTTTTTACTTCCTCAAGCGCAGCAGTTAATTCTTGCGTCCTCTCGCCAACCTTTTCCTCTAATTCCCGCTGGGAATTCCATGTCTTCTCAAAGAGCCGGGCATTCTCTAGGGCCTGTCCAAGCTGAGTGGCTAATATCTTAATTAATTCTTCATCTCCTTCGGTAATGAGGGTATCGGTTTTTTCCGTACCGATAAAAATAAAACCGCACTCGCTTTGTTTAGGTAATATCGGGGAAAGAATAAAATAGCTTGCCTTAAAAATGCTGCGCAGCGTATTCTTGTCGATAAAATTCTCGGGCATTGTAATGCTGGATAAAGTTTCGTCTGCCTCTATAAGGCTCAAGAATTTTTCCTTGTTGCCGTTTAAATGAGCGGAGATGAGTTCTTTTTCCTCTTCTGCATATCCCAGTGCCGCTTTGGTGTAGAATTCCCCCCCCTTTTTATTCCAGAAGAAAATAAGGCTTTTTTCAAAACCAAGCTCGTCAATATGTTCGGGACTTAGCCTTTGGAATATCTGGTCTTCTACCAGGGTCATGCTGATTGAGTGAGATAATTTCTGAAGCGCATACAAACCGGATATTTTTTTGTCTAATTCTTCCTGTATGCGGTTTAATTCCATATCCGTGCGTACGATGATTTTAGCCTGCTCGTCCATATTATCGAGCGACTTTTTTAATTCCTCCGCCTCTTGCTCAAGCTGTTTAGCCTTTTGCATCTTTGTAAGGAGCATAGCGGTAAGATAAATAATTATTAATGTTGCGATTAGAATAGTAATAATATTAGCTTCAAACATTTTTTAACCCGCCATAGCCAATATTGCTATGGAATTATTGTGGTAATAAGGTATCCCCAGGTAATCTGTGGAGTTTAAAGGGGCTTCTTCAGCTAAGGTGTACGCCCCCAGTATCGGCACATCGGCGCCGAAAACCTCTTTTATCGCAGATATCTCTATATTCTCTTGTCTTCCCAAAAGCATTGACCTTGCCAGGGAGTTAAATATAAGGATGAACTTTGCCTTTTGATTTTTTAGGCTTTCTTTAGCCAGCTGGGCAGCCTGTCTTGTGCTCTCCAGGCAGTATTCCTTTGAGCTAATCATTAATCTTATTCTGCTGCCCTGCGGTATATCTCCGTTAAAAGCAAGGGAGCCGGATTCTCCTATAGAAGATAGGCTTCTCAACAGGTATTCCTTCTTCCCGGAAATATCTATACCTAGAGGATAAAATGGAGAGATATGCTTTAGGTCTTTTTTTAAGCTTGAGCTATCTTTTGCAAAGTATTCCTGGTAAAGGCTGGCTGCGGCTTTATTGTCTATCTCCTGTGCGGTATTTCCCGAAGAGAGGGTTACTCTCCTGGGTTTTCCTAAGGGCTGCCATCCGTGTTTTACTCCTAATCCAAAATTTAATTTTCCCCCGAATAGTATGCCGCAGGCAGCATTGTTAAGTATGGAGTTATTAAAATATACGGGCCCTAAGGTAGAGGCGCCTACCATAGGGAAGCTTCTTCCTACCTTTTTTTGCATCCCGAAGATAATATTTTCACCTTCAGGTATTTGTCCGTCAAGAAAGATTATGCTTAAATTCCGGCGGATCCCCTTACATCCGTATAAAAGGTCATCCCCCAGCTTTTCCCCTGAAGATGAGGCATTATTCAGAGAGATTTCCTTGACGCAGGTGGTGTTAAAATAGATATCCTCAGGGAAGCTAAAGAGCGCTATGGCTAAGCCGTTTTTGCATGAGCCCCGGTTTACTATTATTGAGGGCGAACTCAAGCCTAAAAGAGGGGTGTCTCCCAATGAATCCCTGATGGTCTTTAAAACTAAGGGGTGGCTGAGCTTTAGGGTGTTAAATAAAAGCGCTAAATCCGGCCTTCTTCGGTTAATAGCAGAGGAGGCTTCATTAAAGGCTTCTTGGGCTGCTTTTATATGGTCGTTATTCGAGCTGAAACCTACGCCTATCTGCATGGGTTTTATTATATAACACTTTTTGCTTTGAGGGTCAACAAAATTATTGACTAAATTCACTTATATAGTAAAATAATTTAACATTTTTCTGCCCCCATCGTCTAGCCTGGTCTAGGACGTCAGGTTCTCAGCCTGTAAACACCGGTTCAAATCCGGTTGGGGGTAAAAAATAATATTTTTCTTGCATTTAGGCGGTGTTTGTGATAAAAAATAAGAAAGATAAAAGGAGGGCGTAATGCGTGAGCATCTAGGATTCTTGAAAGTGTCCAGCGCAGTAGTTAAAGTAGCTGCCTGGATTTTCTTGTTTTTAGGAACCATAAGCGGGCTGGCAATTATATTCAATAAAGTTCCGGGCAACCCTCAGTGGATGGGCATAATAATCTTATCCATCTATGTTTTCTTTTTTTTCTTTTTCTATTTAATCGCCAAAATAGCAGATCTTTTAGTCAAGATTATTAACGAAATCAAAAAAGAATAGTATCTCTTTTAAAGGAGGAGCTGTGAAAAATAGAACGATGATAGTTTTGTTAGTTTGTTTCGCTTTCTTAAGTTTCTTAGGATGCGATAAATTGGGCTCCGTTAATCCTGCCAAGAAGGCAGAGGTAAAAAAGTCTTATACTTCAGTCCCGGTTAAGGGGAAGGTTATTGCCCGGGTAAATAATATACCAATTACCCTAGAGGATATAAACCAGGAGATAGAAGCCTTTAATGCCTCTGTCCCCGTGGATAGGCCGGAGCTGAAGATTACTACCCGCGAACAGAAGATCAATTATCTTAAGAATGAGGTGGTTAGAAGGACGCTATTGTATCAGAATGCTATGGATCAAGGTTTAGACAGGAATGCTGAAGTATTGGGCGCTCTGGATAAGGCAAAGATGCAGCTTCTGGTTTTAGAATTAATCAAGAATGAGACGGAGAAAATAGACGTAACCTCTAAGGAGATTGAGGAATATTATAATACCTTTAAGGATCAGCTTAAAGAGCCCGAAGAGCGCCAGGTCCGCGAGATAGTGGTTAGCAGCGAACAGGATGCAAAAGATGCGTTGATCCAGCTTCTGCAGGGCGGAGATTTTGCCACCTTAGCTAAAGAAAAGTCCAGGTCCGCAAGCAGCAAACAGGGCGGGGATTTAGGTTTTATTTCTAAGGGCAAGAAATTTGCTCAATTTGACGAGGTGGCCTTTTCTGATACCTTGGATGTTGGAAGGATCAGCAATATATTTAAGGGCCCGGATGGTTATTATATAATAAAGTTAGAGGCTAAAAAAGGCGGCAAGCAAAAATCTCTCTCTGAGCTTTGGGATGATATAAAAAGGGGATTGACATTTTTAAAGCAGCAGCAGAGGATTGAGGAATTAATAGGCAAGCTTTCTCGTGATGCCAAGATTGAAATTTATGAAGGGGAGATAAAATAATGCCGATCAAACTACAGAAGCAGCAGATTATTTTAATTGCCGGAGTAGTTTTGGCTATAGCTGCCATTGTGATGGTTAATACCTATATTGAGCAACAAAGAATGGCGGCTCAAGAGCAGGCAAAGAAGGCCCTCTCAAACATACAGGCTAATCAGACTGCTGTTTTAGTGGCAAAGCAGGATATACCAAAAGGCGCAATGATTGAAACTTCCATGCTGGAGACGGCTATTGTGCCTAATAAGTTTGTGCAGCCTAATGCCGCTACTTCTCTGGATAGGGTCTCGGATATGATTACGCTTGCGCCAATATCAAAGGGTGAGCAGGTTACCCTATCTAAGCTTAGCCATGGGCAGGCAAAGGGAGGAGGGGATTTAGCAGGGCTTACCCCGGTAGGCAAAAGGGCAGTCACAATTTCAGTGGATAATATTGCTTCTTTGGTTGGTATGGTAAAACCCGGAGATTATGTAGATGTTATTGCTACAGTGCCTGTTCCAGTCCAAGGCCCTCAAGGAGAACAGGGGTCTCAGATGGCAGTTTTGCCTCTATTCCAAAATACTTTGGTTTTAGCGGTAGGACAAGATACCGGAAGGGTGCCTGCTCAACAGAGCGGCAGCAGATATACCACTAAAGGTGCAGGGGATGCCGCAGGTTCAGGCCTTATAACTTTGGCATTAAGCCCACAGGAAGCAAGCCTTATAGCCTTTGTTCAGGAACAAGGGAAAATCCGTTTGACATTGCGTTCTCCGGCAGATGCCCAGGTAGGTCCGATTCAGCCGGCGAGCTGGGAGACTTTGTTCAGGTATATAATGCCTGCCCCGGAGATGCCCCAGGGGGATGGAGATGCTCCGGTAGTGGATGATACCGAATATATAGATGTTTATCGCGGATTAAATAAAGAAAAGATGCCTTTATCTAAATAATAAGGAGAAAAATGAAAAAATTGCCTTTGTCTCTTCTCTTAATGCTATGTTTTTCTATGGCGTTTCCTTTTAAACATTATGCCGCCTTAGATAACGTAGATGAAGAATTAAAGCTTTATCTGGGAGAGGTAAAGGTTATTTCAGTTAGGAATCCCACTCGTGTAGCTATAGGCAATCCTCTTGTTGCGGATGTCGCCGCAGT
>JAKQSG010000041.1 GCA_029563245.1 Candidatus Omnitrophota bacterium | reverse complement strand
GGAGAGAAGGGCCAATAATTATTTTGTTATCGGTTCGGATTGGACAGCGTTTATTTCTCCCGAGGAGCTAGCTAGCCATCACGCAGAATTAGCGGATCTTGGAGCCAGGGTTGTTAAGCTCAATGATGAAGGCGAAGAGATTGAAAGAGTTTATCTGACTGGTGATTTGGCGACTTCCCGTATTGAAGTAGTTAAGGGCGTTATAAATGAACTTACTCCTAGTGTTCTCCACGCCTACCTTGGTAATAATTATTCAGAGATTTATTCTATTGATCCTGTATCAGGAGTCACTGGCGGTCTGATTGGTTGGTCGGTTGATATGGGTAGAGAGGCGTTAATTATTCCAGACGACAACGTCGTTAGATATAATCGCATAATACAGATTGCGCTCTCCGGAATTATTGAGCGCACTTTCGGTGTTGACGATAACCAAAATGAAGTAAAAATGATGTTTGCGGAAGAAGTTTTTGAGATAAAGTCTGCTGGCAGGGCTGATACTTTTATTGTGGAGAGGCTATCTGGAGACTTTGACCTTCCTACGTTTAGGGCTGTACAAAGAGTTTCGACTTCAAGCCCGATTTTATATCAAGTCAGCCAGGCAGGAGAAATTGTTTTCGGTAATGATGAAACAGGCATGGAAATGAATATTTGGATAGGAAGAATAGCAGAGATACAAAGAAATATAAGCAATATTCTCCCGGGATCTTCTTTCGCCAGTTTAACTAATCTTCATTGGGCACGAATAGCTATGCTTTCTCCTAACCAGAGCGAGGTAGGTTATTCTTATCAGGCTTTTGAAAATACCGAAATGCCGTTGATTAAAGTTACTTCTGAAGGATTATCTGATTTAGTCTTTGAGTACCGCGGCAATACATACAGTATCAGGTATGATTTAAGGGATTATGGATTAAGGACTGAGCCGTTAGCCGTATCTAGGATTTTATCTGATTCTTCCACTCTCGTAGTAGATTTGGAGAATGAGCCGGTATGTTTTATCATTTTAAGGGATAGGGAAGATGGCTTAATCGGCAGAAGGCATATACGCGTTAAGGATGATGATACCTGCGGAAGGCTCTTTGGGCTTGCGGGGCTGTACGAGTTATTAGAATGTATGAATATGGTTTCTGATATTACCTCTCAAGGGGTGCCTATCAGGGATTCAGTATTTGATTTACCAGATAACTTTATTATCGAGCGTACGCAGGGGTCTGAGTATGCGGACAGTCAGATTATAGTCGATGGAGAGGAGAGAAGTGTCCCTGCTGCCCTATTTAAGGTTTTTGAGTTTGCTTCAGGCTCGTCTACAGATTATATAATTCATAATATTGGCACCAAAGAGGTCGGCCGCGGAATCCTTGAAGAAATCAGCTTTAGAAATCGTTATACAAGGTCAAGTAATGTAGTTATCTTCTACGACAGGGAAAACAACCAGTTGGGCCAGGTCAGGAGAACCGTTTGGCGTGATTTTGATGGGAATGTATTCTTGCAGAGAGAACAGGACGGTTCCCATCTTTACATATTTGATATAGATCATCATGGCACCGGGCATAGATCTTACGGCGTCGGTATTGATGAGCATGGATCGCCGGTTATAAATTCTATTACTTATTATTTAGGCAGACATTTGGATTCCAGGAAATCTGTTTTCTTTACTCTTGAGGGGGTATTTGAAGCTTTAGAGAGAGGTACGGGAAGGGCAATTATACTTGGAGATAACCTGATTGAAAATTACGGAGCTTTAAGGAATGCGGATTTTGTTGCCAGGGGTTTAAGAAATCCATCCGTTAGCTTAAAAGACGGAGAAGGAAGGTTGATTATAAATCTTTCCGATTATTCCTTAAGAGCAGGCGAGAGTTGGCTAACCTTATTGGATTCTCTGGCGGTTATGCAGCAAGATGAAATTATCGGTGATTTTGGGACTTCCCTATTGAATAGATTCCGTGAAATAACCTTTATTCATCAGAATGGCGATATTACTACTGCATATGATACTGGTGCCTTACATTTGGGATATGGTAAAAGGGCAGATACGTATGCCCCGATTTACGATATTCATGGGAACATTGTTTTTGATCAGGCCCAATATGCGGGACGCAGGCTTTTAAGTCATACTGCTCAGGATACTAATTTTTTAAGGAGGGTTGGAGGTACAGATGAGAATTCTGAGATACGCTTTGTTTATCAGGTTGGGGAGACCCGCAGGTTTAAGGATAGTATAAGAGAGCGTTCCCTTGACCATGCCGGCCGGATAAGATGGGAGAGGCATGAGAACAACAAGCTGCTTATGAGCCCTGATTTATATATGGAATATGATCCCGTATATGGTGTTGCCAGGGAAACCTATAGGTCAGGTTTTTGGAATACAGGGATAGGAGAATCAAGGAGCATCTTATATAGGCATGTAACTGTGTTTGAGAGTGGAGAAAGATTAGGGCATTGGTGGGTTTATGATGTTAATGTAGAGGATGGCGTTTCTACAAGAAATTTCTTTGACAATAACTTTGTAAACGGGAGCCAGGCAGATTTAGGTGGAGGCAGAATAAGGTTCGTTAGCGGTCAGGCTGAAGCTGAAGCAGTTGCCCAGAGAAACGGAAAGCATTTTTACCTTAATACACTACAGTTTGAGAGAAGAAATAGGTTTACTCCAGTGGAGTGGAGGGATTATAGAGGGAATTCGCCTCAGGAATTCTTTGATAAACACGCTAACGAACACTCAAGAAATAATGCCATATATAATTTGTTCTTATCCGTAAGAGAGAGAGGGATTTATAAGCCCCTGATAGTTATTGTGGAGTTAGGTATTGCTTTAGTTACTATTCTTCTGCCGCTAGCCTTATTATTGTTTACCAGATTTTTGTCAATATTTAATAGAAAATCCCGCAAGGTTTCCATAGCTTATAGAAGCGGTAAGGATAATAATTTCAATCCTGGAGAACAGGAGATCAGGGCAAGGGTTACGGATATAAACAGGCACCTTAATTTAGTTGGCTCATTTGAAGAATACCTTGAGGAATTTTATCAGATTAAGACAAAGGGCCCTCTTCTGCGGAAGATAGTTAAATTTTATCCTAAGATGCATCCAAAAAGAAATGATGTTGCTGATGCATTTAAGAGACTTAAGTTTGATATAAGAGGCCGAGAGGGGAAAGTAATAGACAACAACGAAAGATATGAATTTATAGAAAG
>JAKQSG010000004.1 GCA_029563245.1 Candidatus Omnitrophota bacterium | reverse complement strand
CTGTAGACAAAAAAGGTGAAATAACCGTAAACAAACTCCATTTATCTTTAGCCGAGGAGATAATTAAATTAGCGGAAGCTTTAAATCTTAATATTTTAGCTGCTAATGTCTCTACTGGCGCAATCTCTCAGGAAAACCATCTTAAGATAATCAAGCTTATGCTTGAATTAAGCCAAGGTCATCTTTTTGTCAAATGGGATGTGCCTGGAGTAAATGACAATAAGAAGAGGGTTTTTCTTGATCAGATGATTGGAATTAACTCCAACTACCCCGGAGGACTTAAGGCTTACCAGGAAAATGCTCAGCGGCTTATTAAGGATTCTCAGAAAGGAGAGAATCCTTTTGAAGGGTTTATCCCTAAAGTACCTACCGGAATAGATTTATCCCAGATTGACGATAATTTCCATAGCCTGGAGGCAAAGGGTATTCAGGCGGTGAATAAATTAGCAGTAGTTATGGTCGCCGGAGGTTTAGGCGAACGCCTAGGCTATGATGGCATAAAGATAGCGATACCCCTTGACCTCATCACCCTTACTACTTATCTAGAAAGTTATGTTAATACGATTGTAGCCTTGCAGGAGGAATCAAACAGAATTAACGCCGAAGATAGGAAGATCCCGTTTGTAATTATGACATCCGAAGACACCGATGTCAAGACCAGGCAATTTTTGGCAAAGAAAGGATTTAGTTTAATTAAAGCCGCAGAAGGCGTTGTTATTTACTCAGGCAAAGGCATAGAAATTCAGATTATAAAACAGGAGAATGTTCCGACCATTATTAATAACAGCGGAGATTTTTGTTTAGAAGAAAGCAACCCCTATAAACTGCAAACTAAACCGCATGGCCATGGAGATGTGCATATGCTAATTGCTCAATATGGATTAGCAGAAAGATGGATTAAGGAGGGGGTAACTCATACCGTGTTTATCCAAGATACAAACGGGCAGGTATTTAATGCAGTTTTAGCAGGTTTAGCCGTATCTATAGAGAATAATTATGATTTTAATTTCCTGACCGTCTCCAGGGATGCCGGGGAGAAAGCAGGTGCAATTACCGAACTGGTAAGTGCCAATGGCGATACTTCAATAATTTGTAATGTCGAATATAATCAGCTTGATCCGTTGTTAAAACAAACTATTAATCCGCAGGGAGATGTCCCGGACCCAAAAACAAGAAAATCATTATTTCCTGCCAACTTAAACATTTATATAGTAAAAAATCAAGCTTATTCCCAAGTATTGCACCGGACTAAGGGTATTATAGCCGAGTTTGTTAATCCAAAATACAGTGATAAGGAGAAAACTAAATTCAGCCCGACACGCCTTGAGACTATGATGCAGGATTTAGCCAAAGAGATGGGGCAGGGCTACAAAGTTGCGTTTACTAATTTTGAGAAAAGAGATGTTTTTTCTCCGGTTAAGAATAATCTTAAGACTGGGGCAGATAATCCCAAGAAAGGAAACTACCCTGACGCAATGCCTACAGGTGAAGCCGACCTCTACAAGTATTACCGTAAACTGCTAAGGTTATCGGGTACCAGCATAAATATCGAGGGTAGAGAAAGAACTTCGCAAGGTGTTCCTTATCAGGATGGAGCGAAAATATTATTAAGTAGGTCTTTTGCCGGGACCGCCAAAGAAGTTTTAAATAAGGTAAAAGGCGGTTCGATTTCAGATAGGTCAACCTTAATTGTTGA
>JAKQSG010000005.1 GCA_029563245.1 Candidatus Omnitrophota bacterium | reverse complement strand
TATTAATGTCTCTGGAGCCACGGGTTATTACGACACCAACTATGAAGGTAAGGCGCAGGCAGCCTTAAAGGCCTTGCAGCATAATGATTTTGTTTTTGTTCATTTAGAGGCGGCAGATGAGGCAGGTCATAACGGAGACTTAAGGGAGAAGATTACGGCTATTGAGAGGTTTGACCAGCTTATTTTAGGTAAGATGCTTGGTGAACTTAAGCGTAAGAGTAACTTCAGGATAATGGTATTGCCTGACCATGCTACTCCCGTCGGCCTTAAGACGCATGTCTCAGATCCTGTTCCTTTTGGTATATTCGGACAGAATATTATTGCCAGAGGTTTCCTGGAATACAGCGAAAAAGAGGCCTTAAAGAGCGACCTTTATTTTGATAAGGGGCATGAATTAATGAATTATTTTATGAAGCAGGCGGAATAGTTTTGCGTTTAGGGAGAGAGAATGGTAAAAAGACTAATTATCCAGAAGTTTGGCGGTTCATCAGTGGCAAATGTAAAGCGGGTGCAGAATGTTGCCAGAAGGGTTGTAAGTTACAAGAAGAAAGGTTTTAATGTCGTGGTGGTTGTCTCGGCATTAGGGGATACTACCGATGAATTAATCGAGCTGGCTAATCAGATAAATATTAATCCTTCAGAGCGCGAGATGGATATGCTTTTGTCCACGGGAGAACAGATATCGGTAGCCCTTCTGGCAATGGCAATACATAAGTTGGGTGTAGAGGCAATCTCTTTTACCGGAGCGCAAGTAGGTATTATAACGGATGCGGCGCATACGCGTGCCCGTATCATCAAAATTAATACCGATAAAATTCAAGAGGCCTTGAATAAAGGAAAGGTTGTTATTGTCGCCGGCTTTCAGGGGGTAAATTTAAATCAGGATATAACTACTCTTGGGCGGGGAGGTTCGGATTTAACCGCGGTAGCATTGGCTAAAGAGCTAAAGGCCGATGAATGCGAGATATATACAGATGTAAAAGGAATATATACTACAGATCCCAGGATTGAGCCGCAGGCAAAGAAGATAAAGGCGATTACCTACGATGAAATGCTGGAGATGGCCTCTTTAGGGGCACAGGTAATGCAGGCCCGCTCTATCGAGGTAGCCAAGAAATTCAATGTGCCTATACATGTGCGCTCAAGTTTTAAGAAGGATTGCGGTACGATGATTATTAAGGAGGTTAAGAACATGGAAGAGGTAGTTGTTTCGGCGATTACATTAAATAAGGGCGAAGCAAAAATTACGGTATGTAATGTTCCGGACCGTCCGGGAATAGCTGCTAAGATCTTTAACGAACTGGCAGATAAAGGGGTAAGCGTAGATATGATAGTTCAGAATGTAAGCCATCTGCGTCAAACCGATATATCATTTACTGTTAATAAGAACGATGCCCAGAAAGCGATAAAGACAATTAACCGGGCTAAGGTCGCGGTGGGGGTTAAGGATATCCTGGAAGATGCTGATATTGCGCGCATCTCTATTGTAGGCGTAGGGATGAAATCTCATCCGGGTGTGGCCGCGAAGATGTTTGAGGTCTTGGCTAAAAATAAGATAAATATTGAGATGATCTCTACCTCCGATATAAGTATTTCCTGTATCGTGCAGAAGAAATTTGCGGAGATGGCGGTACGCGCATTGCATAGTAAATTTGGTTTATCTAAATAGAGAGGCGGCTATGAACCAGGTTAAAATATA
>JAKQSG010000096.1 GCA_029563245.1 Candidatus Omnitrophota bacterium | reverse complement strand
CTGCGTTTTGCGCTGCTATGGCGGCGGCTTTGGTGAGTATGGTTGTGAATTTTACTTTGGGCAAGCCCAAATACGATAAATATGAGAAAAGGCTCAAGGAGTCTATTAATAAATCCGAGTTCTTAAGAAAAGAGTTTTTGCGGCTCGTAGATTTAGATGCTATTGCCTATAAGTCCAATAATATTAGGGATGCCATTAATATCCCTTTTATGGTATCCCGGCTTTGCCTGGAAGGTATAAAATTATGCCCCCCGCTCTTGAAGGAGGGGAATATTAATTTAGTAACCGATATTGCGGTAGCCGCAGTTTTCTTTGAGTCTGCTTTTGTTTCCGCATCTTTTAATGTTAAGGTTAATTTAAAAAGCTTAGGTGATAAGAAGTTTTGTGCGGGGGTTAGGAAAGAGCTATCCCGCAATAACAGGCAAATAAGTAAAATAAGGATGCAGGTGGAGGATAGGGTTGGCGATATTATTAGAGGGTAGGTTGATTGCAGAAAGGATAAAGGAAGATGTCAGGCTTAAGGCCTTATCTTTAAAGACAAGGCCTTCTCTTGCCAGTTTAATAGTAGGCGATAATCAGGGGGCAGATAGCTATGCCAAATCTCAGGCTAAAACTGCAGAAGGGTTGGGGATAGAATACCAAATATATAAGCTTCCTTCTTCTTCTTCGGAGGATGAAATCATAGGCCTTATCGGTGAGTTAAATGTTAATAAGTCCGTTAATGGAATTATTATTCAGAATCCTCTCCCTGAAAGAATAGATTATAAAAGGGTTATTTTTTCTATGGACCCTGAAAAGGATATCGAGGGAGTGCGCCCCGGCAATATTGCAGAGATTATCGCTGGCAGGGCTAAGTTTATTCCTTGCACGGCCTATGCGGTAATGGAATTGATTGCTGCTAGCAAGGTTAGTTTATACGGCAAAGAGGTTGTAATAGTCGGGCATAGTGCAATAGTGGGTAAGCCTTTAGCGTTTTTATTATTGGATAAATTTGCTACAGTCACAGTATGCCATATAGGTACTAGCCAGGCAGGTAAATTGGAAGATCATGTCCGCAGGGCGGAGGTATTAATTGTCGCCGTAGGCAAGGCAGGACTGATAAAAGGGGAATGGGTTAAGGAAGGTGCGGTAGTTATTGATGTGGGGATTAACCGGGTAAACGGCAAGATTGTCGGGGATGTAGAATTCCCGGCCGCAGAAAGAAAAGCTTCATTTATTACTCCGGTTCCCGGAGGCGTTGGGCCCGTGACGGTTGCTATGTTAATGTGTAATTTAGTCGAGGCAGCCAGGCTGCAGCATGGGCTGTAACTGATTTATATCCAAAATGGAGTTAATAAACCAAAGATGAATTTTAAAGAAAAATTAGCATCCGGTAAATTCTTATTGACATCCGAGGTTGGGCCTCCTAAAGGAGTTGAGATTAGAAGCCTGCTGGAAGAATCCGAGCTTATACGCAACCGTGTGGATGCTATTAATGTTACGGACTTGCAGAATTCGGTTATGCGTCTTGGTTCTTTAGCGGTCTCCAGT
>JAKQSG010000094.1 GCA_029563245.1 Candidatus Omnitrophota bacterium | reverse complement strand
GCTGGAGCATATAGCCGCAGAGTTTAATTCCCGGTTGGTTAGGGGAGTAGAAAATAATGATTTTTCGGATGTAATCTTTAACCGTGGCAACGCCCATTTTGGGCCAAAATTATACGGAGAAACAGATTATATGCCGGGAGGCCTTATGTGGGCTTGTTTTGACGGAGAGCTAAGCCGTATAAATGAAATATATCTTCTACCTATGGTAGTGGGGCATAAGGAAGGTTATGATATACGTTTTAGCCCTGGTGCCCGGGTGGTTAATGTGAATTTATTCCCTAAACCCGGCTTTGGCAGGAATGCCGGAGTACTCATCCATGACGGGAGGAGATGGGAGGCAGTGTACTTTGACGGGCGCCCTTCAGTAGTAATTCCGGAGTTAAATAAGTCTGTAAGCGGATTTCCCTTAAGTACTTACCCGTTACCATTACCTGATGCGGCTAATAGGGTATCAGAGGGTCAGCTTGGGGCAGGCTGGAGTTCACAGGCGATAGAGGTAAAAGGTTTTAAGGTAGAAAACCAGCTGCCTAAGGAATTAACTAAAGCCCAGGCCGAAGTTATTCTTAAACGCCTGGCAGAATTAGAGCATGTTTTAGGCCGTGCTCCTCCAGAGATTGCCAACTGGACACTTATCATTACCAACGATTCAAGGCTTACAAAAGGTAAGGTCGCTGCCTGCGATATCCCCACCAGGACTGTATACCTAAATCCATATTTCTTCACTATTTCTTCTGAAGACCTATTAGGCGAGGGGCTCGCCTTGGAGCAATTACAGTTGAAAATCCTCTATCATGAATTAATTTCACATATCGCAAGAGGCATAATTGATGAAGAAAAAGCCCGGGATGACACGGCGCTCTTATTAAAGGATATAGTCCGTAATTCTTACTACCGTATAGAGGATATTGGCTCAAGTCGTAAGGCTAACCAGGGAGAGAAGGAAAGGGCGATAGCCTTCTTTACCCAATTCTCTGAAGAAGGGATTCCTCTTCTAATCTCTATACTGCAGGGAGAAAAGGATGCTTGGCTCAGGGCAAAGTCTGCCTTGATGTTGAAAGAGTTATTCGCCTTAAAACCGGATGATATACTCTCCGCGCTGCTTTTATCTGCATTGAATGATGATTCCTTATTGGTACGTAGTTTAATCGTTAGAAAAATTATCCCGTTAATCTCTAAAGATATTTCAAGCGCACAATCAGAGCAGATTGCAAAGATTGTCAAGTCAGTAGATCTTTCTCCCTGGCCGAAGAAGAGCGCCCTGCGTATCTTGGATATAGGATGCCAATACGGAGAGGCTAGCAGAGGGATGGCGGAATATTACCGCAAAGAGGGATTTGTTGATTTGACGGTAGTTGGAATAGACCGTGATTTCGCGGCTTTGATTGAGGCAGAAAAAAACCGTAATGACCAGGATGTAGTATTTGTCTTTGGGGATGCGGATAAGGATAATTTCGGCCCGGCTGATATAGTTTTTTCCATGAACATTTTGATCTACCGCGGGGAATTGGAGAAACACGCGGAGTCTTTAAAGAAACAGGTGAATCCGGAAGGAGGGAAGATTTATTTCTCTCCGTCTATCTGGAACCGTAGCTATGATAGTTCCGGAGAAGACGGGATCATGCGCCTTTATGATATGCAAGAGAGCCTGAAGGATTTGTTCCCCCAAGCGGATGTTCAAAAGATGGATTATGCTGTTTTATTTGTCTTGGATGGTAAAGGTTCTTTCCGTTCTCCCTGGGGAGACAGCTGCGGATGGATTTCTGTAGACCTTCCTTCTAAATTAAACGTCAAGGCTGAGGATGTCCAGATTAGAGTGGCAACATCTAAATTTCCTGACGGCGAAATATATTTAAGAATTCTTAATCCCCTAGCGCTAAAGGGCAAGCAGGTAGATGTCTCCTATAAAATTGAATCAGCGGATGATCTTGTGGAGGTAGTTTTGTTGATGGATTCTTTAAGAAGATACGGTGCAGATAAAATCAATCTTTCTTTAGATAGTCCTCGTGGAGTAGATATCCTGGAGGATATACTTGCTATCTTCTATGATACTGTGGTTTATTCTGACAAGAGATCTGCCTCAAGCCCTTATTCGGGCTCTGAGGCGAAGGTAAGTGGAAAAAGCGATTCTGTGCAAGTAGATATGATTTTATACCAGCATAGCCGTCTGGAGTATGATGCAATCAGAGCTGCCGAGGTCATTAATGCTACCCCGAAAAGGGTCGGTATCCGCAAGGAATTCAATAATCCTTTTGCCTGGACTATAAATATTCCCGAAGGGGTAAAGGGTAAGAATATAGTATTGTTGCATAGTACTGAGAATAATCTCGATATTGCGGAATTATGGCTTATGCTTGCAGCTTTACGCCGTGAAGGGGTTGCCAGCATTTCGTTGATTAATACTTATGCGGGGTATTCCAGGCAGGATAAGGTGTTTAAGGACGGAGAGGGCGTAAGTGCTTTTACTATGCTTAAAGTGATCAATGCCTTGACGGATAATCATTTTGTTTTAAATGTGCATTACGGTAATGGTAGCGGTAGAATCGATTTTTCAGGCATCGGCCTTTATAACCTGAATGCATTTGTGCAGGTGGCCGAGAAGATGTTCGATTGGCTTCATAGCACGTTAGGGCTTAAGGGAGAGCTTGAAGAGTTTATCCGCCACCCTATCTTGATATTATCACCCGATGACGGAGCTTCCAATTATGTCCGGGAGGCCGCACAGCTTTTAGAGAAATATATCAAGGATAATTATCCGGCTTCGGGAATCAAGGTATATTCTGGGTATATGGATAAGGTCAGGATAAGTCCAAGGGAAGTACGCATACCGCCTTATATCTTAGGTGAAGACAAGCAGAAAATATTATCAGTAGGCGGGGTAGACCTTCGTGATTGTTGGGCCTTTGTTATTGACGATGAAACTTCTTCCGGGGGCACATTACTGGCTGCGGCTTATGTATTGGTTAAGGAGCTGGGTTTATCTTGGGGGAGGGTATTTTCCGGAGTAATCCATGCGAAATTAGCAAGAGGGTTAAAGCCTTTTGAGACCGGGATAAAAGCGGCTGATGCCGTAAAATTCTTAGATAAGGGTTATGGCATTGATCCAAAATATATAAATGATAAAAAGCGATTAATGCCTCCGCAGAGCTTATTCGTGACAAAATCGGTTGCTTTGCCCTCGGAGTTTCCTGAGGAGTTTAAGGTTTCTATTGCTTCGTTGGTTAGCTACGCAGTAAAGAAGATAATAACTAATCATGGGGCTGCGGGGAAGAGTGTTTTTATCGGCTACCATAATCATCTTGCTCAGAATGAGGCTGATATATTTGCGCAGGCTAATGTAACCGGTAAGGTTTATAGGCTTTTAGATATAAAAGACCAGTTAATTGATTTGATAGGAAAGGATAAAGGCAGGATATATCTGGGGCCAGGCGCCTGCTATACAGGTCTCTTAAGGCGCATATTATCTATTTCTTTAGATGAACTTGCAGGAAGGGGTATTAATATTGCTATCTCTCGTAATTTCGGAAGATTCGCTTGTATATTAAACAATACTATTTATTTAGATTCTATATTTGAAGAGGTGATAGAAGAGTCGTTCAAGCCTGCCGCTTCGCGGTTAAAGCTTAATCATTTCTTCCGGGCAAAGGCAGCGATACTATTTGCTATACTTGCTCACGAAAATAAGCATACCCCTAGAATATTAAGCGACCTGGCTGATTTCGATGAAGAACTTGACGCAGGCTTGGCAGAATTGGAAGTCTATATATTAATAGGTAGGCAATTCCGTCTCGACGTCCTCGATTTCTTAGAAAAAGGATTTAAGGAGAAAAAGGTTTTCAGGGATGCCTCTTATTTTATTAATCTAGCCAATCTTTACGATATTAATGAAAATAAAAAGGCACCGGATTTTTATTATGTACCCAAGGATAATGAGGAGAGCGCCACCGGTATTTTTACCGGCAAGGGTAAAGGTAGTTTTGTAGGTGAGGTTTTTCTTGTGCTGCGCGGAGAAAGGCAGATACCCCAACAGCTGCGCGAATTTTATAGGTATTTATCTCAGATGCACCGCGAAGGCAAGATTACTTTGCGTGAAGTAGGTTTTGCTATTTTAAGCGTAAGCGATAACCTGGGCGATAGAGGGTATAATCCTTATTTAAAGAATGAGTTGGTTAGAGAGATAGAAAATAAGCGTTGGGATCTGCTTATGGAGAGTTATCGAGAAGAGGTCGAGTTTGGGACTGCCGGTATACGCGGTAAGCGCGGATTGGAAAATGACCTGGATGGGGAACTAATTCCTTATTTGCCCGGTCCCAACAGGATTAATCAGGATGTAGCCGGCCGTTATACTTTGGCTGTGGCAAACTATATAGTTAAAAACGGCTTGCAGGAGAGGGGGGTTGTGGTTGGTTTTGACGTGCGTAAGGGGTCAAGGGAGATAGCGCAGATATCTAAGGATATTTTACTTAAGAAGGGAATAAGGGTTTATTGGTTTAATGAACCCCGGCCTATATCGGAGATCGCGCTGGCCGTGCTTCATAAGGCAGCGTATTGCTATATTTATATTACCGCTTCCCATAATCCTAAGAGCGATACCGGTTTTAAGATCGGCAATGAGATTGGTGCGCAGTTATTTGGGGTTCAGAGGTTAGCTATTATAAGAGAGATAGCTCTGGTTTCTATGGATAGCGTTGATGATATCAATACACTGCCTTTAGGCCAGGACAATAAGCCGGTTATGATGTTAGGGCCGGATGAAGATTTTGATAAGTATTTCTCCTCTAAGATTAGGTCACACCTATTAGTTCCGGGGAAGCCCACCACGTTAAAGGTTCTTTATGACCCTGTTTTTGGTACGGGGCAGGCAGTCTTGCCTGGGATTCTAAAGGACTTGGGATATGAATATTCCGTATTTTCCGAGCACGAAGGGTTTAACGGTAATTTTCCTGATCACAGGCTTGTAGATGGTAATGGCAGGCCGCTTTCTCCGGATCCGGCAGACAAACGTGTATTAGGCCCGGCAATTGAATATGCTACTGAAAAAGGTTTTGATATAGTATTGGCTACTGATCCTGACGCAGACAGATGCGGCATAGCTTTTAAGGATAACCAGGGCAATTGGCAGGTAATGAAGGCAAACGATTTATGGGCATTTTTATTATGGTCCCGCATTGAATTTATGCACGATTTGGCTTCTGAAGGAAAGCTTGGCAAGGCATACCAGGGGTTAATGAGGGACGGGTTTGTAATGGCTACCTGGGTTACTACTGACTTGATTGAGAGGATAGCGCGTGCCTACGGTTTTCATGTAAGAAGGCCTCCGGTAGGCTTTGGCAAGATAGCGGAAGAATCCTTAGATGAGATTATTATGAGGGATTGGTTTAATAGTTATGCCTTTGATTTCGAATCTTACGGAGACCGTTACAAAGAAGGCCTGGGCAATATTATAGGGGATATGCATATACCATCGATGAAGCAGGCAATAGAAGAGATATTTTCTTTTGCCCGCGCAAGGATACTCGGTGGTTTTGAGGAGTCAAACGGAGTTTCTTTAGGAGGGCACACTCTGGAGAAAGACGGCCTTTTGGCTGCGGTTGTAATGCTGGAGCTATTTGAATATGTGCGTTCAAAGGGATTTTCTATATGGGATGCATATATAAAATTATGGAGGACTTTCGGATGTTTTGTGGGCGCGAATGAACAGTATAGCCTTGCCGGGCCTACGGCGAAGGTTGACCGCGATAAGGTGATAAAGAAAGTCGAAGAAATTTACCGTCAAGCCAGGTCCGCAAGCAAGGCTACAATAGCAGGGAAAGTTATAAAAGAGGCGCATCGCGGCGTAGATATTACAGAGCCTAAGTTTAATGAGCCGGGTTATAAATTTATATTTGAAGATGGTTCATGGCTTATTATCAGGCCTTCGGGAACAGAACCTAAGATGCGTTTCTATACTCAGGCGGAGGTTAAGGCTGCGGAGTTTGAGGGCAGAAAAGACGAGGACCTTTTGGCTATAAGATCGCTTGAAGAGCAGAAGGTTACCAACTTTGCTCTGGAAGCAATCGATGAGATTAAGAAGAGGACATTTCAGCTCGTGGGTGATTCAGTAAAGGTTGGCCCGATTAAGGCACGACCCCGAAATATTGCAATGTTTGATATCGACGGGACGCTCGCCCTTCGCAGAAAACCGTTAGAGGACTCCATGATTAATCAAGTCCGGGGATTGCTGGATAAGGGGATGCTGGTGGGTATCAATACCGGCAATATGCTTGATGAGGCCAATATCGCCAGGATAGTAGAGCCCTTTAAGGACCATAGCGATAATTTCATTATTGCTGCAAATTCCAGTACCCAGGTGTTTTATTTTGAGAACGGGGTGAGACGGGAGGACCTTGTTTATCGGAAAGGGCTTCCTTTGGATAAGGCTAAGGTATTTTCTATTATCAGAGAGTGTATAGCTATGGTTTCTTTGGAAGAATCAATACCTTCTGAGAAGTTTCTGTTTGAGGATAGAATTACCCGCGTTGTTGTGAGGATAGAGGAATTAAAGGAGGATACGGAGCTTTCATTGAAGATCAGGCAGGCTTTGGCTCAACATATAAGGGATCTCTTTGAGTCTAAGGGCATATTCGGGATTGAGGTTGTTCTAGAAGGAAAAACTACCCTGGCCGTAACCCCGGCAGGGATCAATAAGGCTGAGGCTCTGAAATATATATACGCAAAATACGGTATACAGCCGCAGAATATAATTTATTTCGGGGATGAGTTTGGGCAGGAAGGGAATGACCTGGCGGTTACAGGTATCCAGGGGATCAAAGTATTTTCATCCGGTCCGCCTGCGGATGCCCCTCCTTCGGTTGTAGCGCTTGGGGAGGGTATAAATTTTACTGAATCCGCGCTTTTGGAAATGAATGCCTACATAAAAGAAAAAGGTTTTGACAAACTAAGAAAATTCTTGGATTCTCAGGTTTTTATAAATAAAGTACGCAAAGAGGTTGAGCAAATATCCTTAGTCGAAAAAGACTTGCATCTTCCCGAAGAGTTAAGAAGGAGGGTTTATGAGTTTCTCCCTCATCTAAAGGTTTACTTTAGCGGCGTTATGCCGGATAAGGTAGTGATTACGGGATACGATTTTAACAGCGGGCGGGAGATAGTTAATCTTTATGCTCTGCATGCGGGAGAAACAAGGTATTTTCGGCAGGTATTTTATAAAAGAGGTTATAGCCTCGGCTTTTCTTACTTGGATGGTTACAACAGGTTAGCAGGTTGTTTGGTAGAGATGTACAGACATTTCAGTCTGCATCAGTTTGCGGATGATTTCCGTGAGGCGGGCATAGACGTAGATAAAATCATAGAAATGATCGGTATGGCCTTCAGGAATTGCCTGAAAGAGGAAGTATTCAGCAGCCGAACCGCGGGAGCGGATACAAACCACATTTATCTAAATAGAGACAACACGATTATTGTTAAAGATTTAAAAGCTCCCGCGAAGATAGCGTTTCGTCTTCCCGGGATAACGGTTAATGCCATGGAAAGTTATCAGCTGGCCCAGAAATACCACGGGCATTTAGCTATAAGATACCTTACTTTCGATGACCTGGAAATAAATGTGGTTGATGAGGAAGGAAGGGTAAGCCATGAAACGGTAAAAAGGGCAGTAGTGCAGAAATTTGTTTCAGTGTTATTCGAGGAAGGATTGTGGGATTTTGATCTTAAGGCAAGAAGATGCCACGGCATTCTAGCCGAGGCTATAGAGGAGGGTGATTTAGACAAAGCCAAATTACTTATAGACTGTTGGTTATTAAGTATCAGGGCCAAGATATTAAGAGGAATAATAAATTTCGATATTAAGCCTGAGAATTACGGCTACGATCCTTCGGTGGGACGTGTAGGCGCATTGGACTTGGGCCAGGTTTTTAAGTGGCATGATTTCATACCAGAGCAGGCTGATTTATTTATATGTGAATTACAGAAGGCCAGGGAGAGGGTCTGTGACTGGGCCAAAGCTTGCAATAAAAACAAATATGGCTGGGAGGAGGAACTCAGGAAATATATTGATAATTCTGTTAAGGACATTTTCAGGATAAGGGAAGATTTTTCTTTTGACATCACTAAAAATGTCAAGGATTTGAGGGCAGAGACTGATTATGAGGAATTAGAGGAGGATTTTAGGGATCTTTCCGGGAGAAGAATATCAGGGCTTGAGGTTTGTTTTGCCGGAGGGGAGAAAGTCAGGGGGGAATCCAGAAAACTGGTGGCAAGGTATTTAATTGATTCGGGTATCCAGATAAAGAATGCTGAATTAGTCTTGGCAAGAATCGGATTCAAGAGAGCGATGCAGGAGTATCGGCTGTTGAGCCATTCTTACGACCCTATTGTCTTGAGGGGGGCATCGTATATCTCTATATCTGAAGGGGATTATGTGGGATTGAAGATAAGGGAAATGTTCTCTACTCCTTCCCTGCAGCTGGTATTGTCTACGGGCAGGTATCTGGGGAAGGATTTGTCCGGGGAAGATATGATGCGCCTAAAGAGAGAGATCGCCAAATCTTTGATCAGATATTATACTCCTGCTCAGGATGTTTACAGGGTAATCGCAGAGAGGTTTGGGTTGGACAGCCACCTTTACGTAAGCCATCGTTTGTCCATGGAGAGGGAGCTTTCTAAGATAGGCTTTCAGTCTTTAAGCGATGAGGATAAGAGGTTCTTATCCGAGCTGTTGGATATTAAGGACGACGAAATAAATCTTATGCAGTGTATTATAGCTTTTGATAGCCTTTTTGAGAGAAGGCTGTACCCCCGTTTCGTAACTCTAAAAGATTTCAAGATTAAGCCAGACGGAGGTATGATCAGGATAGAGATAGCCTCTTTCGGCGGGTTAATTCAGAAAATAAGGGAATCGGAGGTAATCATCGCCATTAACGAAGGCCTTGGCATCGTCTTTGAAGATATATTCTTAGCTTTGGAAGAGTATCTCGGGATAAGAGGGGTTGTTCTTTTCCTGGAAGCGGCGTACTATCAGACAAAGAATGCTCATCCTAATATAGCCGAGATTTTATCTTTGAGGCTCAGGTATCTTTTTAAGGAATATAACTCAAGCGGTTTCTTCCCGCAGCTGTTAAAGGATACGCCCAATATTAACAATCCTAATGCTTATCCTCTCCCTGTCTCTGCTAAAGTGCAGGAAGCATCTGTTAATAAATTTGGTAAGAACTGGCAGTCAGGGGCAGTGGAAGTGGCAGGGTTTAATTTAAGAGGAAAATTCTCCTCGGAGTTAATCCGAGGCAGAGAAGAAGTTATAATTAAGCTTTTGGAAGAGTTGGAAGTCATTTTAGGCCGCGCACCGCCTTCCTTATACGTCTGGCGTTTACTTAGCACAAATGATTTCAACTTTACGCAAGGAAACGTCGCTGCCTGCGATATTGCTGCCAGAACTATTTACATCCATCCGTATTTCTTTGAATTATCCGGATACCTTCAGAAAAAGATATTTTACCATGAGCTAAAAAGCCATTTAATTAATTATGAGTTTGACGAGGCTAAGGCTTTAGCCGATACAGCCAGGTTCTTTAAAACGCTTGATTTATCGGCACAGGTTGGGTTGCCTTGTTTTGTTGACCCTAAGGATATGGAAGTGCTCTATGGTCCGCAGGCAAGAATTTGGGTTCAACCTTGGTATAAGACCTTCGGAGCAAATACCATGTCCCAAGCTCCCCTGTGGAAGAGCCTGATGATGGCTTATGAATATACAGACAGCCAAGGCAACATTACTAAGCAGCCAGATTTAACCCGATACGGCGACCCTAACGAGGTACTTTACTGCGGCCAACAGGGTCCTTATTGGGATGACCAGAAGCTTTGGGATAGTATCAAAGCGCATAACTTAAGGCCCGATGTCACTGTTTTACCTGCCGGAACAATACCCGCATTTTTAAACGGTGTGCGCTATGAAGAATATATCCGTACCGAAGGCCATCATCACAAGACTAACCTTCCCGAGGTTTACGAAAATAACTACGGCCGTAATATATTCCTGCTTTTTAAGGTAAGGCACAATTATCCCGAAGAAGACAGTTCAATCGATAAACCGGGATACGAAGAAATAGAGGATGTGATGGCAGTCTTTGCTGAACCCGGAGATCATGTTTTATTTCCTCCGGGATATCAACATATCACTATTAATATAGGTAACACTCCATTTGTAATGACTGACTGGGTCTCAACCAACGCCCAATCAAGCTTTAAATATATCAAACGCCATAATGGCGCTCCTTACTGGGTGGTTAAAGGTAAAGACGGCAACCCTGAGTTTATCCCCAACCCAAGATACAAGAATATTCCTTTGATACGTTTAGTCAAGCCAGCAGATGAAATACCTGAATTCGGATTTAAAAAAGGCAAGCCGATGTTTGATATTGTTAGAAGCGGGCAGATTGAAAAATTCGCTTTTCTTAATGAATCTGGAGAACCCCAGAAATACAATAGGGTTTACAGAAATGCCTTTGTCCCTTATCAACCCCAGGCTGAGCCTATTAATAATAAAGTTGCACTCTGGCGCAGCCATTCTACAAAAGTAAACGATCTACGCACGGAACAGGTTGATATTGAAGAGAAATTGTCCATAGCGCTATCCGAATACGATATAGGAGCCAGTGAAGTTTCGCAGGTCACATACGAGTTTCTACGGGGCGGAATCGAGAATAGAAGGCCGGTTTTAATCCATGCGCCTAAGGGTGACTTTGTTTTAAAGTTTATTACCGATAGCCGTAGAAAAGCAGAATTTGTGATTTCGGTCATACAAAGGGCTATATCTTTTGGTATTCCTGTGCCGTTGGTTTATAAAAATAGGGGCGGGGAATATTTTACTAAGATAGGCAGCTGGTATTATACGTTAGAAGACTACATTTCATCCGGTATAGAACTTAATTTTAGTCAGGCTACCCCAAAGCACTTTTATAGCCTTGGAAGGTTAACGGCGCTCTTGCACAATGCTTTCTTGGGCTTCAGGGCTAGCGGCAGCAAGCCGGAATTATCTCCGCAGGATATTATCACTGCTTTCTCTGACTTTGAAAATTTGGAGAAGAAGTTGCAGAATAATCCTTTTCTTGAAGAAGGAGAACTTATCTTTCTAAACTTTGCCAGGTTTATCAAGGAGCAGATGCAGCATCTTCTTAAGGAGATGTCGGATGTATCTTATAATTCCCTGCCTTCTTCTATCCTGCACGGTGATTTAAGTTTAGGCAATGTAAAATGGGATGGTGATTCTGTAATTGCGCTTTTTGACTGGGAAAAAGCGCGCTCAAGCCAGCCCCGCATAGGGGAGTTTAAGAATACCCTGCTTGCCGGAGGAAAGGGTGTTGGTAGGAAATACAGCCGAGAGAATCTTATCGCTATGTTAAAAGGCTATCAGCTTTATACCAAGAATAAACTTAGTAGAAAGGAATTAGAATCGATACCCAATGTGCTGGGAATAGGTACGTTTGGATGGGATGCTGCCCGTTGGTTTATCCTGAGCCTAGACCTTCTTAATAACTCCAGCGAAAAGGCTGATGCGGTTGAGGCCTTAATGCTGGAATTTTCAAGGATGATGCAGGATTTTAATAAGCCCTGGTGGGGAGAGGCTGTTGATTTATTAACGGGAGAAAGCCTAAGGCGCGTTCTTTTATCAGAGGATAGAGCCAGCCGCTTAGGTATTATTTTCTCTGAATGTAAAACAATAGACGCCAAGCTTAATCTCTTGCATTTATTTGCAGTCGATACTTATCGCGACCCTGAAATCAGGGCGGTGCTTTCCGACCAGGCAATATGCGCCTTGTTGAGTAAGGCATTAGCCATTTCCCTAAACCGTAACGATGCTAAAGATATTGCTGTTTTTCTTAAAGAATTAGTATCTGATCCAAGCAAAGGAATCCTTCCTGAAGCGAGAATGTTCATCGATTCTTATCTGACAGTCTTCAATATCCACGATCCTTTAGAGATAGCCGTATGCATTTCTCTTTGGAGGGGGCAGGCTAAATACCCGGATCCTCCACTGGGAAGGGGATGGTTTAAGTTAAAGACAGAGCAGTTTTTCAGGGAATTTCTCTCTGTGAACCCTCTGGTAAAAGGCCGTTTTATATTTGTTAACGACGGAGATGACAGTGGGCAGGGGCAGCAGAAGACAGTGGATGTATTGCGGGGGATTCTAAGCCGCAGCGAATATGTTGATTTGCGGGATAAAATCTGCCTTTATTCCTTGTCGGCGGAGGATAAGGTAGCCATGGGGTCGGTCAAGCACGGCGCACTGGCTGCCGGAATGCAGATAGCCGCAGACCAGGGGGCGGATATCATAATGTATACCGATGGAGACCCTTCGGCCCACCTGGGGCTGACCGGGCTATTATTAGAAGGTATAGTAAATAAGGGGGATGATCTTGTTTGGGGTTCTATACGTAAACCCGGAGCGATAGTCTCTCTTCGTAAATTCACCCGCCGTTTGGGGACGGTAGGTTTTAATGCCTGGGTTAGGTTTTTATATAAAGATTTGAGGTTTATCCGCGATAATCAGCGTTCTTTTAAGGCGTTCCGTAGAAAGGTCATAAAACGCATCTCTCCGATAGGTATTCTTTCAGCCGATGAATCAGGATGTCTTAAGGTAAGTTTTAACCATGATTTCGTCTACGGTTTTGCCGGAGATGTTGAATGGCTGGGCAGGGCTGCTGCATTAAGGTATAGATTAAGAGAGATGCCTATCCTCTGGATTGATTCCCCGGAGACATCAACCATGAGTTTCTGGAGCAGTGCTTTTAGCATGGGGATAAGCGCTTTGCGTTCAAGGATATACCTGAATAAGTTACACGGCAGGCCAGGGAGGAGAAGGGAACTATTTTTGTCCATGATAAGAAAAGCCACAGAAAGAATAATCCTGTCTACTGCCGGCAACTTGGCCAGTTTTGTTAGTATTAACTCAGTTTCGCTTGCCCGGGGTAAGACCTATAAAACAAGTTTGACACAGGCAGCCAGGGTAACTCTTGGGTTAAAGAACCGCACCTGGAATACCAGGCTTATGCTTGATTGTTTCGGGTCAGAAAAGCGTATCAGGGCTGTTTCCAGGCTAGATAGAGAGGCAGGAAGGAATATAGAGGCAAAGGTTTTATACCGTCTAAGAGATCAAAGAGGCAGCGTGCCTTTGCAGGCCAGGCTATTCTGCCGGGGTAATATATTCTTTAACGGCAATTATTATCTTAACAATGAGATCTATCTTCCTAATCCCGGCCTATGGGAATTAGAAGTCTTCTTGAGGTATTTTGATGGCGGTTGGGTCAGTTTGGGGAAGAGGTACGTAAAAATAGAAAGAGGCCCCGGCAGAAAGCGGGGGTCTTTTATTTTAGCCTTAAAGAAAGCGTTTTCGTTTACCGGGCTGCTGCGGAATAAACAAGCGATTGGTCTACCTTCCGTGGCTGGTGGGGATCGGTCCTTCGCAGCGGCCCTAAAATTAATCGGCGTAAGCCCTAAAGAGGATGGAGTAATTACGAATAGCGATATTCTGAAGATAAAAGGAATCGCTGGTCTTTACCGTAGCGTATTTGATATGAAGGGATTATCCGGTGACCTGGATCATCTGATAAGGCATATATATAGGGGGAGGATAATTGCCGTAGAGATTGCTGAAATCCTTAATTTAAGCCGAAGAGATATCGATATAATTGCGATTGCCTTTACCCTGTATGACCTGGGGAAGATTTTTAACAGTGAAATATGGGAGCTTATCTCTTCGGATAAGAAAATCTCGCGCGATGAAAATGATCCTCAGCGTAAGTTGATTAATGCCCATGCAGGTTATTCCGTAGAAATAATTAATGAGCTGCAGTTAGATGTTTCAGAAGAAGTCCTGTCGCTTGTCTTAAATCATCATCATCCTCAGGCAATAAAGGATGCGAAGTTACGTTTCTTAGGGGAACTGATCTATTGGGCGGATATAGCAGAGATTATGCTTGCAGATAGGCCTTACCGTAAAGGGTCAGAACTTAATCTTTCCGTGGAGGATTTAATATTATTCTTAAATCGTCAGAAAAATAATAATGCCCTTTTAGGTATAAAAAACAACGAGGCTATCTTTCAGGCTACGGTTGCTGTTGCCAATGACGAGACCTTCCGTGCGCTCTATTCATATCCTGAATTATCGGTTTGGGCAATCATTATTATTGCCAACCTTTACTCTCAGAATGATAGTAGCCATCAATCTTATCCTGCGCATATGAATCCTGCGGGGGTTGATTCATTGGTGCGTAATCCTTCTGAGGGGGAATTTGGGAATATAATTGATTATCTTGGAGGAATAAACGCTCTTATGCGAGAAGGCTTAGTTTTGGGTATGGATAAGATAGCTATCGACTATCTTTTACCTTTTCCGGCTGAGGTGGTAAATGGTATCCTTCGCATTAACCCTAATACCTTGCGGGGTCCTCCGGAACAATTAAGGGCGATATTCTCAGGCCATGAATTCTATCATTTGGTTAACCCGGGATTATCTGAAGAGAGGGTCAGAGAGCGAACTTTAGAGTATCTTAGGGATAATCACCTGTTGTCCAGCCATATTAAATTCTTGGAAGATAATTCTATCGGTTTAAGGCCGGATTTAGGTTGGCTTAACTATTTAAAAAGGAATAGAACTGAAGAAAAGCGTAGAGTAGAGAGTCAGATATTTATCCAGGACTGCCTTAATCTTATGCGTATTTGGAATAATGCGGATGGGTTAAATAGTGATAAACAAAAGATTTTGACTGAGGCATTTGTTGAGAGATTAAAAGAAGACGGGTATTTAATTTTTAGCGGTGGAATGTATATTTTGCCTGAGGCTGTGTTTGCTTTAGATGGCTTGATTGAAGGCAAAGATTTAGAAAGGCTGCGCGAACTTATAAATGCCTTGTCTATTAATGTAGGGAGACACGGGGATGATTTAGGGAAGATCGTTATTTTCTTTAATAAAAATCATAATAATCTTTATATATGTGCGATGGACAAGGGTAAAGGGTTTGTTACTTCTAACGCACATCCTTTCAAGAATCATGCTTTCAAGGGACTTGCTGGCCTAAAGATTTATTCCAAGGGAAGGGTTTGGGATCAGGATAAAGAGACCTGGAGTGATTCAAATATAAAAGGTGGTGTTAGCGGGTCTTCAGTATTTTGCATGTATAGCTTGCAAACTGATAGTGAGCTGCCAAGGTTAAACGAGTTTATCAAGGCAGTGAGGCTTGGCGTGTATCAGGACAGGGCGGTAGTTGATTTACGCAAGGCACCCGGCGATTTTGAAATTATCATAATAGGAGATTTACACGGCAGGGTCAATAAATTTGACGCTCTATTGAACCATCGTAGGAGAATTACGGTGGAAGGCAAAGAAATCCTGGAAGACTCTGTTTTAGAGAAGATAAGAAATAAAAAGGCAGCCTTATTTATTCTCGGCGATGCCATACATGCGACTCCGGATGTTAGGGTAGAAATGGGTGATTTCATTAAATGGGCCAAGACTGGGGTGAAAAGGCAAGATCTGGAAGGTCTAGTTGTAGATTTGTATTCTAACCCAGATAGCTCTATAGCACTGATGCGCCGTATTATGGATTTAAAGATAAGTAATCCGGATAATTTTTATTATATTCTGGGTAATCACGATTTGATTAATTATCATTGGAGCAAAAGCGGGCCTTGCGGGTTTATTATTGATCAGAGTATCCCTTACCGTAAGGCCCTGGAAGATCGTTTTGGATCTAAGTACCTTGATCTTTATAGAAAGTTTGTAGAGGCAAGCCCGGTTCTTCTCATTGCCGATAATCTGGTCGCTGCCCATGCCGGGCCAGTTAAGGGGAGATTTAAACTTCAGAAGATCAGGAATCTCTCTACTACCAATTTAAAGAATTCTATGCTAGTCAATCTGCTGATGGGGCGTTTTTGTGAATATTCTCTTGAAGGGGAAGAAGTATTTTCTTATTCCCAAGATGACTTAAGCAGTTTTCTGGAGGCTTTAGGTTATGATAGCAAAAGCTGCTGGTTTATTGTCGGGCATACCCCTACTCAGAATGGCTTTTTTAAGAGAGTCTTATTTAATCATTATTTAATCAGCGGATGCGAAAGGGAGTTTGGGTATTTTTCGTATCGTAATGGTAATGGCGAATTTGTAGGAGTTCAAGATGAAGGGGATGCCGTTAAGATGCATGCCGGGGTATACTTTAGCAAATTCAATGAAGGGTTTACACTTTTTAAGATAAGCCAAGTTCCGGTTAAATTACATTGGAGCTTCTTTTTTGCCTTGGGATTAGCGGCAGGCAACGGTTTTCTTGCTTTAGCTTTTCTATTCTCTATTTTTACCTTGGTTACTATGCATGAATTTGCCCATATAAAGTCGGCCGCGAAATACGGAATTGGCGCTACCCAGATTCTCCTTACGGCTTTAGGAGGAGTGGCTACGTTGGAGAGTTGTGGTTTTACGCCGCGCCAAGAAAAAAGGATAGCCTTTGCCGGTCCGTTGTTTAATCTTTCCCTGGGTGTAGTATTGTTTTGTCCCTGTTTTTCATTGCTCCTTTTACAGCATGGCATATTGGATTAGGCAGCTGGCTTGGTCTTTTAGTAAGTATCTCTTATGCCAATCTTATGCTGGGGTTATTCAACCTTCTCCCGGTTTTCCCGCTTGACGGGGGAAGGATCTTCCGTTCATTAATGATTTCAAGCCTTGGATTAGATAGAATAAGGGCAACAGAATTAACCCTGAAGATAAGCCGGATTTTTGCTTTAGGGTTTATGGCTTTACCCTTCTTATTGGGAGGATACCCCGCATTATTTGCTATAGGGGTATTTATTCTAGTCTCTGCCCCTGCTCAGGCTAGGTCAGCCGGATATTCTCATCCCATATCTTCCACTGAAATGCGCATGGCAGCGGATAAATTTATAGGCGAACCCAGTGTATCTAAAGGTTTTCTTAATCTGGCAGGGGCATTAGAGTTGCTGGAGGATTACATTGCTTCTTCGGGCAAGATTAACGGCCCGCCGGTAAATAAGCAGATGTTACTTGGGGATATTGATTATTCAAGCGTGGTTGCTTTTAGAGATGGCTTAGGAAGGGTTGAGTGGAATTTAGACGCACAAAGAATTAAAGATATACTTTTGCCTACCAAATTCTCCAGCCAGTTTGTTATCGAGCAGGTCTGGATTCATGAATCTCAGCAGGATGAAGAAGCTGGTATTGCTCTTCAGGCTGCCTCCCTGCGGTTAAATGACCCATTAAAAATATTTACTTCGCAGTTCTTAAGACAAACCAGTAATTTAATAAAAATAGTAGAAGAAAGATTTGATCCGCTCAAAAATTTCCTGCACGGAAAACTTCCCGGAGACGATTATGTATTTATGCGGGAGAAGGCTAAGGATTATGTTAAATTTGTGCGTTCTTTATCTCCCCTGGAAGATTTCTACCCAGTTTTTTATAAGCTGATTGAGGATGTTTTCTTGAATGGGGTGATGGTGTTGATAGGTAGCCACACTCCCGAAAACGTCTATGCCTCACTTGATGTAATAAAATTGAATGCAGAGGTGATAACTTTCCTGGCCAGGCATAATTATTTGGGAAGCCTTAATGAATGTTGGGTTAATAGCGCAAGGCTGGCATTGCCTGTTAGCGTTGCTATGAAGGCCTTGGGGATAAATGAGCCCTTAAATGGCAGGAATATTTTAGGTGAAGATATCAAAGAATGGGCTAAAAGCCATGGTTTATTTTTAAGGCAACATCCAAGACTTTATCCTATTCCCGGAGAGGATGATCAGTATGCCTATGATATCCGTGTGCATACTATTAAGGGGTATGCGCGAAGGACATTGAGGGATGTGGAAGAGTTTATTATTGCTGAGGCTAAAAGGATTGGTCAGGCAGAAGGAGCGGTTAGGTGGGTAAATAATCTAAAGCGGGCAGCTTTGCAAAAAGGCAAGCCTCAGTTGGAATTTTTACTTTCAAGGAATGGTCCATTTTACTGGGCAGCCAGGATTCATGCTTTTGAGAAGTTTAGGCTTGAGCATTTAAAAAGGCTTTTTGGGAAAACTGATATTTCTGGTATTAGCCTTCAGGGATTACCCATTTGGCCCGTAGATGGGGAAGGGTATATAAGGGCAGGTTTAATTGATTGGATGTCGAAAGACAATAGTATCCCTCCGGCGCAATACTATGAGGTAAAAAAGCTTTCTATTGAGCAGTTGACTAAGTTTAAGGCTACTGATTTGATTCCCGGGTTTAGTGGTTTAGCCTTTGCCCCTCTGGTTTTATCATTTTTCTCAGGTTTAAATCCTGAATTTAGCTGGGAGGGAATATTTTTTACCACTATTTTCACTTTCTTCCTGCTTTCTTCCGGTAAATTCTACCGTTTCCTTAGGCCGCAAAGCCTAAATGAATATGAAAAGAGGGATTTTCCGACCCACCTTGCTGAATCAATGCTATCGAGGGTTGAGGGCAGGGGAAAGAGCTTGTCCTTTAGGCAATCTGTTTTAAACAAATCTTCTGAGAAGAAGGAAGCTTCCTTTAATGTATATAGGCCGGTAGCGGTTGATGATAAAGGGAATTATGTTTTTGATTATGCACCTTTAAATGATGAGTACGTTTGGGATTCTACCTTACCTCGAATTAGGGATAGTTCTGATCTGCAGGCAGCCTCATTCTTACGCAAAAAGGGAGCGGTAAATCCGGAAATTATAGAGGTTTTAAAGGAACTTAAGGATTATTTAATTATTGATAATACCCCGGATTATTTAAAAGAAGAAATCGCCAGGCAAAAGCAGGAAGGGGTTAAATTTTTGGTTGCCCGCCTGAACAATGCTTTGGCAACCAGCTACCGCGGGAAAGAGACTTACCTCTCCAATATATTATTTAATCCGAAGCATCCGGCGCCTTTAGGGTTGATATATATGTATATCCGCCACGAGGCGAAAAAACATTCTAACCTTAAGAGCGAGGCCGAGGCGGTAAGGCGAGAAGTGGATGCCTATAACAGTCTTTCACCCGAAGAGAAAAGCAAGATTAAGAATTGGGGGGATTGGTATGCGAGAGATCTGGAGCGCCGGGGGTTAGACAGGGCAAAGAACATCATTAATTTTGGTTTCTTTGAGCTTGCCAGGAAAATTCAGGATAGCCCGGCAAGTTTGTTTCTCGAGGACCATTTTGTTATAGCCAATTACGGGGAAATACATCTTAAAAAGAGGTTCGATTCTGAAAAACGCCTGCATTCTATTTTTGCTATTGTAATTTTCTCAGCATGTTTTATTCCGGTATTATTAGGATACTCACACGTAGCTATGGCAATCGCCGGATTTTTCTCCTGCGCCTTAATTTATTTTATTTTCTGCAGGTATTTGGGAGCGATTAATCTTAAGTATTTTGCCCTGGATAGCAGCCTTGCGGATGATTATAAAAAAGTCGTCTCCGGCACCCCTAGTGAAGGGCAGGTTTATATTAAGAACCTGTTGCGTGTTATAAATGCCTATAAATACCATCCATCCTGGCGCCATGCCCAGGCGCGCGTAAAGATAGTTATGCTTCATTTTTTAAGCCAGATTGTACAACTGCAGAATTTTGGCGAGAAGACAGAGCTTAAACTCGCGCCTAAGGGAGTTTTGGTACGCTCTCCGGTACGTAGTAATATGGCCTCTTTAATGCTTATTGAACATATTTTAGCAAGCACAGAGGAAGCTTTTTCAGAGCCTGCCTGGGTCTCTTTGGTTAAGGTCGTAGCGGAGAATAAAGAGCAGTGGCTGGGATCTGTGCTTTCTGTTATGTCTTCCGCTGTGCGCATCTCTTATTGTGCGGATAATCTGGTTAAGCTTCTCTATAAAGCGGATAACAGGCAGTTGGATCGTTATAAAATAAAAGATATCGCAGCCTTTTGTAATTCTCTTTATGAGTTAATTATTCTTTTAGCGCAAGAACATAAGGATTTTAAGTGCCAGGCTATACTTTGTTTGTGTGATTTAATTCAGCACGGTAAGGGGAATGAAACGATTTTTGCGGTTAATCTCTTGCGCGAGTTGAAGTTCCATATCGTTGAAGCTTCGAATTTTGCCATGGTTTCTTCCGATGTGGTATCGGGCATTATTAAGGATATTATCGAAAAATCAGGCCATGCCAATATTACCTTTGGCGCAGGCAGTACTATCACCAAACCTTATCAATATGGCCCAAGAAGTATACCCAGTTTTGCGGAGCATCTGGCTTTAAGAAAGCAGGATTTCAACTGGGATGATAAGGTAAGAGCCTGGCAGCTAAGTGAATACGCAGGATTGGGCCCGGGGCATCATTTTTCACAAGCCTACGCATTAAGGGAATCATTGTTTTCAAGAATATTTAATTCCATAGAAAATAATGTAAGTTTTATCGGAGATAGTCCTGATCCAAGAGGGTATGTAGAGAGACAAAATAAGGCAGGAGGCATTGACCTGATAATTTCAGGTGTAGGTGCCGACGGACATTTTGGTTTTAATTTTCCGGGAACTACGGCAGATCCTTCTTCGGCGGGGAGGCTGGTTAAGGTCCGGCTTACTCCCGAGGTGATGTCTTCTAGCCATGAGAGCTATCCCGATATAGAAAAGAATCCTTTTGCCTGGACACTCGGGTTAGCGGATATAATTAAACCTACCGCAGCTAAGAAGCCCCAGGTAATTGTTTTAGTTCTAGGAAAGAAAAAGGCCCAGATGCTACGGGAGTCTCTGGAGGAAGCGGATTCTCCTTTGGCTAAGATTATTCGCGAACTGGATACTACTATTATTGTTGCGGATGAGGCTGTGCATAACCTCATTCCGGATTATCTCCAGCGTTGCTCTACGGCGATGCGTTCCATATATGGTAAAGAGAAGGATAAGTATTACAACATTGATTTGGCCGTACATATGATTGACAGTAAGGGAAATATTGTCTGGGTAAATAAAGCCTGGGAGAAGCTTTTTGGATTTAGCGAAGAGCAGGTGATCGGCCAGCCGGTCTGGTTTTTTGTCAATGAAGAAAACCAGATTCTCTCTGAGGCCCGGGTAAAAGATAAATTATCGAAGCGCCTTGAAAACCTTCCCGACATACCTTTTGTCCCCTTTAGAAGGGCGGCAGAGTCTACTGTAAAGGTAGATATTAGGGAGTGGCAGGTAGTAGATGCAGCGGGTGAGGTTATAGGCATTATATCAACCTTGAAGCTAGCCGGTGATGGGGACGGTTCTTTGTCTTCCAATACGCTGGCAGGCAAAAGGTTAGGAGAAGGCCATAATCAATCCGGTAAAATATTAGTCTCTCTGCTTAGTCTAGGGGGATTAGTAGCTCTCATAACTCTTTTTATTATTCCCAACTGGAGCGCAATCGCAGCGTTGATTACACAGCTAGAATTTAGTCTTTCTGGGTTTTTTGCGCATCCCGCTACTGCCGGACCGCTGGGGATTATTTTGGCCTTTCCCTTACTCTTTGGGATTGTTAGTGTTGTAAGCGAAAGAACCGTCCCCGGTATGCTGCGTAAGGTCCGTAATATACACCATGAATTGCTGCGTATTGCATATGCCCGGGTAGCGGGAGAAGACGTAAGGAGAAAACTCTCCGGCATAAAAATAAGGTTAATGCATGCCGGGCTTATTAGAACACCAGAGATAATAAAGTTTATTGAAGCGGGAAATGAATTTGCCGCCTGCTCAATATTGTCTAAACTCTCTTCGCAGCTTACCGAAGAGGCTAAGGCAGTCCTTAAGAAAGAGCGCGCAGAGGCAGTAGCCAGGCAGGCCATAACCGAAGAATCTAACGGTAGGATTACCATATTGTTCAGGGGTAAATATGAAACTCATACTCTTTACCGTTGGCTGAGGAAATTGGCTGCGATATTGAATTCTTTGGCTATTGAAGAGAGAGATCTGCGAAAGTTTCGCATCCGTTTAAGGAAAACCCTAGAAATCGGAAGTAAAGAAAAAATAGAATCCGAAATACCGGATTATGTAAAATATGTAAAAGGGGCCCATCTAGAAGATAAGCAAGAGGTTTTCAGAAAGCTTCAGACTGCCTTAGGTTTCCTTTCTTTTAACAGGTTAAATCTGGCACTTGAAACACTAAACGCAATCCTGCCTTTAATTGATTTAAGGCTAGCCGATATAGAAGGAGAGGACGCAAGCCTGGATAATTGGCGCCAACAGTTACGGTTAAAGGCAAGCATGCGTCTAAGCAGGGTACAGAAGAGGATAGGTTTTGTTAATAATCTTGCCCAGGGCAAGGTTTTTGATCCGTCTTCTCTTGCTACTATGCAGGATAAACTGACCAGATTATTAAGTTGGCCATTTCTTAGCGAGCCTGATTTTACCGGTATGCGTAACGAGATTAATCGTAGTTTAGAATTTCTCCCCGGGTTGGCGATCCCTAAGAAAGTTAAGAAAAATAGCCAGGGATTGCTAGATAAGCTTGCCATATTAAGAAATATGATAGAAGCGGCAATTGAAGTAAATGAATTTATGATTAAGCACGGTAGTTTTATCAACCACTCCGTAGATAGGCAGAATGCATTTAACCGGGCTTACCAGGAATGGGCGGCAAGCAGTAACTTGGTGCGCGGGGCTCCCCGTTATTGGAAAGCCCGCCTCTACCAGGCCGTATTTATCTCTGAGAAGAATTCAACCCTGTGTTTCAAGGCCTTAGAGACTATCCTTATTGCTATTAGCCTGCCCGAATTTAGGAAATTATTCCATAACTTAAAGAGTCATAACCGAAGGAATATATTAAGAGTCCTTTTAAGTTATGTTTACCGCAAGCCTCCGATTATTAACTCCAGGTATATACCTTTAAGCGAGCGGAACGATTTTCTATTTAAAATTATTGCAGCTGCGCGCATTGACTACCATCTTGACGGAAAAGCTAAGAATGAAGATATTGCCAAGCTTTATCATGCCTTTGATTTGAAGCCCATTGCCCTAGGTAATGAAGGTGGGTTAGCAATCCTGCCGCCAAAGGCATTATGTAATTTGTGGACCCTTCAGATGCGTTTTGACAACGAAGGAAATTTTATTAATTTTGTTACCCCGGAGAGGTTTATACAGGATCTTTGTTGCATTATTGAAAATGATTTGGATATTAAAGTTGAATTAAATGAAAACGGGGAATATATCTTTAATCCCAGGAGCGAAAAGAAGATCAAGCTATCCGATGCCCTAACGGCTAGCATCTGGAATCATGAATTCGGCCATTTTGAAACAGAAGGTGATGATATTGTAATAAACTCTGATGAGGCAATAGCTAATAGCAGGAGAGGGGAAGAAGATTTCTATCTGAATACCGCTGCGATAATCTGGTATTGGTTTTATTTTAACCGGGAGGGAAGGGAATGGAGGGTTCAGAATATCCAGGGAGCGTCAATAGACCTGTTTATTGAAGAGCTCTTTATTCAAAGCCCCGCCCTTTCATTCCTTTCCCAAAATAAGAAGGCGATTGCCGAGATATCAAGGTTTGCCACCTTTATCAATATCAAATTTCATTCATTTGCAATCGAGGTCAAAAGCGCCGGGGATCTTTTAACAAGCCCAGGTTACCTGAAGCTTAAGGAATCATTCCGGTCCTCCCAGGAGAGGAGCTTTGGAAGAGCTATTTTTACGGATGAGGTTTTAGCAATCGAAAATAATTTCATTCCGGGGGTAGTTTCAAACGAAGGCCTTTTTTGCAGCAAATATACGAAAGCGATAGCGGATAATCTTAACCGCCGCAATCTGTTTAGAACCGGCGATAGTATTATAACCTTTTTCCAGGATAGCGGGGTACTTGATGTCCCGCTATCTTTAGAGATTACCGGGGATTACGAAGGGGTGCTGAATGTCCGTGGGCTTGGGGTCTTTGAAATTTATCCGAAAGAGAGAAGCTTTAAGGAAGGGGTACCTTTGTGGAATATTGTTGTGGTGGCAAAAGGCAAGAAGCTCCCCCTGAACCAATTTATTGCCAGGCATAGAATTATTAATCCGCGCCTTCCGTGGTTTTATGAAATAAGCGGCAGGATCGTTGAGAGAGAAAGCAGAAAAGGCGCAATACGAACTACCCATTTAACCGGCGGGCATAGGATTTTAACTTTAAAGGAAGATAGAAGCGTTAGTACCTTAGGTGTTTATTATCCTGACCTTTCCCATTCTCAGAGAGTTATTCTTTCATACCATTACCATCCCGGCTATGATTTGACTCCATCTTTCGGGGACCTGAGGGAATTCTTAAAAGAGAAGAGATGCGGTGCCAGGGCTGAAATAATATTTGCCTTAGATAGAAATCTGCCCGGAGATAATAAGGCAAGGTTCTATATGCTTCAAGAAGGGGTCGATATAAGCAAGGCCTTTCTTGAGATAAGCTTGGTAGAGGGCGTAATTTTATCTAAAGGAAAAGAGGATTCTGAAGAAGAAAGGGTCAGGTTTACACAGGAGCATTTTCTTACCGGCGACTTTATTCTCACTAGAGACGGCAACATCCATTGTGGGTACGGTTCTCGCGCTTTGCAGCCCTTGGGGGACAAGAGTTTACAGGAAGGACATAATAAATCAGGCCATTCGTTGGTTGGTGCGCTTATTTTAGGCGCTTTGGCAGCTTTTATGGTTTCAGTCGCCTTAATTCATTGGACTACAATCTGCGCTTTTATCGCAGATGTTATAACAGTATATCCAACGTCATCGTTATTGGGTGTTATATTTCTGGGTTATTTTAAGTTCGGCGGTAGAAAAGGTAAGGTGGACGCAGCATTTAGGGGGTGGTTTAATGGGTTACGGTATTGGTTTAGTTTGTTCATAATAGGAATTAGCGTTTTTGTAAATAACGGCTGTATTAGTGTTGATGCAAGAAGAATGGAATTTTATCGTTCGCTTAAAGAAGTAATAGCAATAAGTAATATTAATGAAGAAGGAAAAGAAAAGGGGTTAGAGAAATATTTTCTGGAGAATTGTTATTTAGGTGACGATATTATGCTTGAGCCAACTGAACACCTTAAGATGGCCGGGATAACGCAAGAAGATTTGTATAAATGCTACCAGAAATTAGTAAGAAGCAGAAACTTTAATGTTGCTTTTTATGCCGCCAGGTGCCTTGCCATGTTAGAGGATCCCGCCGGTAGTTTAGTATTAGGGCAGGGTTTGAAGGGAGGATATAATATAAATGATTTCTTCCCGAGAGGAACTGTCTCTTCCGGAGATGATCAAAATGAAATCAGGAATTATGTAAGAATGCAAGCTGCCTTTGCGTTAGCACGGTTGGAAGATCCCACGGCTATAGGTCATTTGCAATATTTATTATCTAAGGAATCAAATAGTATTTCTGCGGTTCGGGTATATGCTGCATATTCATTATCTATATTTGATGATCTAGAGGCGCTTGAAATATTGATTAAATATTCTGCTGATCCAGACAGATCGGTTCGTTTGGAGTGTCTTCGGGGCTTACTAATGTTTAGTGATCCGAGATTATTTGATATTTTTGTTGATGCATTGAAAGACAAAAAAATCGATGCGGTAGATATTGCAATTTCGGGGTTAAGCGTATCAGGAAATAAGCGTGCTGCTGTATATCTTGAAAATATAATACAAGAGTCCAAATCAGCAAATACAAGATCAAAAGCTTTGGCGGCCCTGTATAGGTTTGAGGGTGACAGGGTTTTAAATCTCGCACTTGCTAAGGTAAGAGATAACGCTGAAGAAGTCCGAATGACTGCTCTTTCAATATTGTCACAGCTCAACGGATTGGATGCGAGGGAAGCACTCATCAGTGGATTAAATGACCGAAGCCATTTAGTACGTATGACAGCAGCCCTGGGTTTTTGGGGCGGAAAGTTTGATAAAACCCAAGCACCGGATTTAATCGCCAGATTATTAAAAAGAGAAAGAAATAGCGACGTTAGGTTGCTTTATATAGGTATTTTGGGGGAGAGCAACGATAATGCTGCAAGGGAAGCATTAAGAAATATAATAAGGGGCGGTAATTTAAGAGAAGCACAGGCTGCAATTTTATCGTCAGCATTTAATGCGGATGACAAAATGGTGCATCAGCTTGCTGATCTGGTGAGCGACAGCAGGGAAGAGATAAGGCAGGTATCTGTGGCAGCGCTTCATACCAGAATTGATGACCCAGTGATATTCAATAAGGTTTTTGAAAGGATGGGTGATGTATCTTTGAGAGTTGCCTCTTCTGCAGCTGTTGTCCTATCAACCCAGATAAATAATCACCCGGAATTAAAGAGTAAGCTTATAGGTTTTATGGACAGGGGTGATTTAGAAACTCGTTTAGGCATTTTATCGGGATTATCTCAAGCAGGGAGTCCGATTGCTGTTGAATTCGCAAAGCCGTATTTAAACAGCCAGGATCTCGCTTTAAAGCAAATGGCAGTATTCTCCATTAGCCAACTCGTGGATCATAACACTCTGCCGCTTCTTTCTCCTTTGGCGAGCGATATCGACCCTTCGGTACGCCTTTCAGCTATCCGGGGATTAGCCATGATAAATTCTTCAGAAACGGTTCCTTTATTGGTTAAGGCATTAAAAGATGAGCAATTCCCGGTTCGACAGGCAGCAATTTCTGGTTTGGCTCAGAGGATTCATGACTCTCCTCATTTAACCTTTACGATAAGGCCGTTTTTGCGTGATGATCATTGGCAGGTACGCCAGGCCGCGGTTGAAGCCTTAGGTAAGTCAACGCATTCTAACGTTCCGGAAATTCTGCTTCCCACGATACAGGATGAGTCTGTTTTTGTCCGTCAGGCCGCGGTGGCGAATTTAGCTAGGTTTGATACGCCTGAAGTAATAAAATCGATGTTACCGCTTTTAAAAGATAGGGATGTTTTTGTCCGCAGGGATACGATTGTGGCCTTAGGAAGCAAGGTCTGCGCTCACCTTGAGTTAGCCGAGCCGATTAAGGAAGCCGCAAAGGTTGATAGCGATGAAATAGCCAGGAGATATGCCAATTATGCATTGGAATGCGGTAAGAATGAAGGTATAAATCATGGCCCGGTTAAGATACGTTCTATGCAGATATTAATTCCGGGATTCGATGATTTCTATCTTTTTGTGACAGCTAGGAACCAGGAAATAGATTGGTCTAACAAGCATCCTTTGAAAGATATGTTGGAGAGGATTGGGGTTACGAGCAGGGCCTTTAACTGGTCAGGGAATATTCAAGATACTTTTTCAGCTCGGTCCAGAGTTTTGGATTTTTTTCTTGAGAATGTAAGAGATGCCGCGAGAATGCGTGTGGATATAGATATGGATTGGCATAGCTGGGGCACTCCAATCGGCACTACCATTTTTAGCGGTAGTCCGAAAGCCACGGAGGCATTCAGATTAGCCAGAGAAGCAGGGATAAAGATTAATATATCTTGTCTTGGATCACCTGATATGCTGCACAGAGTTTCTTTTTTGGAGAACAAGTATAAAGAGACTGTTAAAATAATAAATCTATGGTCCCCTGCAGACAGGTTATCTTTTCCTTCTGTCCCGGTTAATCTAGGGGTGAAAGGGAACATAGGGATCCCGGAGACGTCGCATAATGATTGGTTTGATTATTCCATGGGTAATAGGTTTATAAGAATGAAGTTTCCTGATTTGGATATGCCTCAAATTCACCGTATGATTAAACAGTCAAATCCCATAGGATGGATATATAGGCCTAGGGTCGGGAGTTGGCCTGGAATGTACAATTTTAATAGCGTAGCGCCTTTAGGGCATTTTCGCCAGGCAGGTAATATAAATATTAGCCCGGCATTAAGCGAAATGCAGAGGTTTAGGGCACCGGATAATTATTATCTTCATCAAGGATTGCTCTCCTCACAGGCTTTTAGGGCAAGTATGCTCCCGGGGGCGATTTTTCAAAATAATTTCAGGCCTCTTCCTTCTGGCCAATTAAATTTTAATGTGTATAATAACAATAGGATAATTATGCCGCCTACTATTAAGTTTAGAGCTCCGAGCATTACGGTTCCGAAATTTGCGCCGATTACTGTGCCGCGCAGTAATTTTGTGAATCCCGGCATAACACCGAGAATACCGACATATATTCCGCCAATACGGTATACGCCTCCGCCTATGCGGAATTTGAATTAGGGAGGGTAAATAATGAAAAGAACTGTTGTATGAGGAGAGGGATAGAAAATGGGCAATAAGTCTTTAGAAATTAAGTTTTTCGGGGTTATGAATATCATAATGGGCGGGCTCTATTCCCTGTTTTATGCATTACCATTTCTTTTGGGGGTGCTTGTAGGGTGGATGACAGACAGGCAGGTTAGAAATCTTCCGCACTGGTTTGCGTTATTTGTTATGGATAGGATATCTATTGCCGTAATCTTTATTGCTTCTTTGTCTCTTTTCAAGTCAGGATTATTATTGCTGCGGCTGGACCAGCGCGCTAGGAAAATGGCCATAATTTCTAGCATAGCTATTATTCTTGGAGAGGCGCTGTATTTGTACTCAGGTTTTGTGAAGGTCAGTTCAAACGACATGGTTGCCTTGGATTTTATGAATATATACGCTCTGATATTATTTGTTTTTATTTTCTATTTGGCTACACAGTTATTTTTTCTTACTAATGATAATTTCAAGGCAGAATTTCAAGATAGCAATATAGGGTTGGATCTTTGGATCCCGCTACTTATCATTATAGTTTCTTTTGTTTTGCCGTTTATGTTCAAGGGGATGCCTATGCCTCCCTTGTCACAATTTTTGAAATAAAGTGTCGCAACCTTTTGATATGTATGGGGATAGCTTAAGTATGGCAGAATCCTATAAGCCTTGACTTTTGGGAGAAGGTGATATAATAAAGGTAGCCACAAAGAGAGGGTTTTAAAGATGGAAGAACGCAGGGTTTATCCCAGGATGAGGGTTGGTAGGGAAGCCGAGATTACAATTGAAAACCGCATTTCTCCGCTTCTTTGTACTGTGGAGGATATAAGTTTAAGCGGCGTACGGCTTACGATGTCTAAGAATCTTTTTTCGGAGGTTTTCTCCAATATAAGTTTGGCTATTTCAGATGCGTTATCTCTTAATCTGGGAGCGCATGTCGCCTGGCAGAGCGAATATGAGGGCAGGAATACCTACGGCCTTCATTTTAACAGGATTAATGATGCTGATAGGGATAAGTTAGCCGAGTATATACGCGATAATTCATTTAAAGAATTAAGAGATCAATGGTGGAAAGGGTTATAAGATGCAGGAACGCAGAAGATTAACCAGATGGCGCATTAATAAAGCCTCTAAGATCAAGCTCGAGGGAGCGGTGGTTTCTGCCGATTGCCTGATCAGGGATATTAATTTCAAAGGTTTGCAGATTGTTCTGGGCCTAAGGTTTGCCGTAGATACCTATATAAAGTTTAACCTGCAACTATCCGAAAATAATTTTCTTGAATGCGAGGCCTGGGTAGCTTGGCATAGGCAAAGCGATGGCCATAATATTTACGGGCTTTTGTTCACCAGGCTTACTGATAAGGATAAAGAAAATATTTATAAATTTGTTTATAATAATGTGCCTCAGGAAATCTCCAGGCATTGGTGGAGTGATGCCATCAAGGAAGGGGGCGAGAGTATGGACGATCGTCGGATATTCCAGAGGTTTAATATCAGATTTCCGGTTAAATTATTAGATTTAAATAGCGGGCAGGAAGTTGTGGCAGAGACTAGCGATATCAGCGCTAAGGGTATAGGTGTATGGTCTAGGGACGCGATAGCCCAAAATACTCCGCTGGAGGCATGGCTTAAGATTCCTGATAAGGGAGAGCCTCTTTATACCAGGGGGAATGTAGTCTGGTCCAGGCCGGACTCTTCAGGGGAATATCGCTTAGGGATAGATCTTGAGAGGGCAGATTTGATGGGCTTGTCGCGAATACTAAGAGCCTAAAAAAACTTGACCTCTGCCTAAAAATATGTTACATTTTGATACTATATCTTTAGTTTAGCTAACAGTTAAGCCACTTCATCTTACAATCCTTTTAAGGAGGCCAGATGTTTAAAACTAAGATTATATGTTCTGTTTTATTCTCCACCTTAATTCTAATAACAGGTTTGGGTTGTGACGCTAAACAGGATCCTTCCAAAACATCTATTACAATCTGGCATTGGATGACTGATCGTGATCCCGCATTTAAAGAACTAGCCAAAAGATACGAAGAAAAAACCGGGGTAAAAGTAAATTTTGAGCTTTATGCGCCATCCGATGCATACTCGCAGAAAGTTCGCGCTGCCGCTCAAGGATCAAATTTACCTGATATCTTTGGCATATTGGGGGAGAAGAGGGATTTTGCCTCATTTATAAAAGCCGGCTTTATACTGGAGCTTACTCCCTATATGAATGAGGATTCATCTAAATGGCGGAATTCTCTCTTTGATAAGGCATTGGCAGTTAATGAATTTGATGAGGGCAATAGTTATGGTATCAAGCCGGGTATCTATGGTGTGCCGATAGATATCATGACCATCCAGATGCTCTACAATAAAGCTTTGTTTAGGCAATTAGGTTTAAACCCTAACCGGCCTCCCAAAGATTTCTCAGAATTATTAGAGATTGGCAAAAAGATAAAAGCTGCAAATCTCCAGGGACTAGTTTCAGGTTGGGGGGAGATCTGGATGATAGATTGCTTAGCCAGTAATTATGCTTTTAATATTATGGGTAAGGATAAGGTTATTGCCACCATAAAAGGTGAAGTGCCATATACTGACCCTGACTGGATTAAGGTTTTAAGCGTATTTAAAGAGATGCATGAATCCGGGTTTCTGGCAAGCGGGTTGGTTACTATGGTGAATAAGACTGCTGAACAGCTCTTTGCAAACGAAAGAGCTGTTTTTGCTTTTAACGGCTCATGGTGTGTTAATGTGTATAAGGGGATGAACCCTAAGTTAGAGTATGGAGCATTCTTGCCTCCTAAGATTTCTGATAAATATCCTATGGCGATATGGGGAGGCGCAGGATCCTCATTTATGGTAAGTGACCGTTCGAAGAATAAGGAGGAAGCAGTAAAATTCCTGCGCTGGCTTACTGATGTACCGCAACAGGCGTATTTGGCGGAAGAGACTAATAACCTTCCCGCAAATAAGGAGAGCTTGAAGAAGATACCCGATCTATTGGCTAATTTTGCCCGGGCTATGGATTATGCTACTCATCCCAGGGTTTGGGGTGTTTCGGAATTTTCCCCGGTTATTGAGGCCTTTGATAAAGGAATCCAGTCTATTATTATAGGAGAGAAGACTCCGGAGCAGGTTGCCTCTGAAGTCCAGAAGGTCAAAGAGAGGGAGTTGGCAAAGAAGAGATGAGGTTTAAGGCCGCATTAGAAAATTACATACTGGTTTTTCCTGCGGTATTGATTTTCTCTATTTTCTACATCATACCTTTTTTCTCGGTATTGCAGCTTGGTTTTTATGAGTGGGATGGTATATTGCCCACAAAGATTTTTGTAGGCCTAAACAATTTTAAGGAAATATTTACGGATAGAGTCTGGTGGCAGGCTCTTTGGCAGTCGGGTTATATTACTTTAATTGCGCTCACCTTTCAGAATGCGTTGGCTTTTCTTCTGGCGTGGGCGTGCGACCGGGAAATCCGGATGAAAAATTTCTACCGGGTTTTATTTTTTATCCCTCCGGTCCTTTCCGAGGTAGTGGTAGGGTTGGTATGGCAGTGGATATTAAACGGAAACTACGGGATCCTGAATCATTGGTTAACTCATTTTGGTTTTGCTAATTTAACCCGTAATTGGCTAGCTGATCCAAATACCGCGCTTACTACTGTGGCTATTGTGCACTGCTGGAAGGGGTTCGGTTGGGGATTTCTGTTATTCTTGGCCGGTTTGCAGACAATCCCGCGCGAACTTTATGAGGCGGCGCGGGTGGACGGGGCAAATGCCTGGAGCACCTTTAAGAACGTTACTATCCCGCTTATGATACCGGTAGTTATAATGGTGGCGATACTTACTATATTAGGGACAATGCAGGTTTTTGTTCTGATTTATACTATGACCGGCGGCGGGCCAGGGTACCATACTGAGGTTCCGGTCTTAAGAATTTTAGCCTCCATGCGGGGGTCTTCGCGTTTTGGATATGCCTGTGCTCAAGGTATTACATTCGGTGTGATCTTGTGTATGGTTTCTTTTGTCCAGCTTATGATTTCAAGAAAGGCAAGGAATTAGAAAGTGAAATCAACAATTTACTATAAAACCAAGAAGATAACCGTTAATCTTATAATCCATTTATTTTTGCTTACCGTAGCAGTTACGTGTATTTTCCCGCTTCTGTGGATGATCTCCTCTAGCCTTAAAACCCAAGAGACAATTTTTAAAGACATGTCTTTAATCCCTCAGTCGCTTAACTTTGCAAATTATTATCATGCCTGGGTAGAGGGAGGGTTTGGCAGGTATTTCTTGAACAGTATTTTTTATACGGTTGCGGTGGTGATAGGGATTGTTATTATCTCTTCTATGGCTGCTTATGCGTTTTCCAGGCTTAGGTTCGCCGGAAGGAACGTGCTATTTATTATTTTCATGGCTGCAATGATGATTCCCATACAGGGGAGCTTTGTTGCTCTTTATGTGCTTTTGAATAAACTGAATCTAAGAAATACCGCCTTAGGCTATATTTTATGTATGATCAATGTAGGGTTATCTACGAGTATATTCTTGCTTAAGACTTTCTTTGATAAGATGCCTAAGGAGCTTGAGGATGCAGCGCGCATAGACGGTTGTACTAAACTGGGAATCTGGTGGCATGTTGCACTACCCTTGGCTAAGCCCGTATTGGCGGTAGTAGTTGTTTTGAACGCATTGAATGTCTGGAATGAATTTATACTAGCTTTACTGATTTTTGATTCTCGCCCGCTTATGCCGCTGCAGGTAGCATTAATGACTTTCCAGGGGGAATTTGTAACCCGTTATCCGCTTTTAATGGCAGGGCTGACTATTGCGGCCTTACCTATTATAATACTCTATTTATTGATGCAGAAATATATTGTAAAAGGCGTAACACAGGGGGCAGTGGTAGGATAATGAGAAAAATTTTTATTCTAATAGTTGCCGGATTGATCTTAGTTTCGGGGTTTTCTTTGGCTCAGGAGGATAGTACTTTGCCTAGCTCGGGTGAATTAATTAATAAGTGCTGGCAGGCGCATGGAAAAAGAGATATTGAGGCTACGTTCAAATATACTCAGGAGCTGATTGATTTATATAAAGATAAGGCGCAAGAGGAGCAGTCTTCTTTAAGAGAGATGCCTAAGAATAAAAATGAAATTCTAGAGGTGGCCGCGCTTAATGATGTGGCTACGGCCTATTTTATCCAGGCAGAATCTTATATGCGCCAGGAAAAGGTAGAGGATGCCACTAAGATTTTTCGGCTGATTATAGAAAAATACGCTTTTGCCCAAGCCTGGGACCCGCGCGGATGGTTTTGGTCGTTAAAACTGGCGGCAGAGCAGAGTTTAAAGAAGATTGAGACGGGTTCAATTGAAGTAGAGCAAAAGAAAAAGGTAAGTCAGCTGGTTACCTCTATTAATCTGCACGACCCGGGCAAGGAAGATTTCGTCGATTATGCAAAATACGGAGAATTTAAGAATATAGGTACAAAAGGTTATAAATACATGGTTACTGATCAAGAGGGTTTGATTGCTGCGGTAGGCGAGGGCATATATCCTAACTCTACTTCGGTTAGATGGGATCCGGCTTTTAAGAATGCGATTAAGGAAAAAAGGCTTGAAGGGGATCTCTGGGATTTTGTGCATTCCCCTGATTTAGAAGCGGCGTTTTTTAAGTGGGCAACCAGTTCTGAGCCGCAAGGGGTAAAGTTATTTTACACCGGTTTGATTTTAGAGAAGGCAGGGTTAATCAGCCACGCGCTTAAATGTTATTATGCAATTGTAGTGCATTTTCCGGGAAGTTACGGATGGACATACTGGCATACTCCCTGGTATGTGGGCCAGGCAGCGATCGCCAAGATAAAATTCATATTGAAGAATAATCCTCAGTTAGGATATAAACTGGAAGGTGCCGATATTAAGATAATCAACGGATATGATAATACCGTTGCTAATGATATTCCTGTGGTTAATCCCGGTAAGTTTGTTAAGGTTGAAGGCATTATGGATGGGCTTAAGCCGCAAGATGCGCTTAAGCCTGCGGTAATTAAGAGAAAATCTGGCGATGGGAGGGTGCATACGGTTCAATATGAGAATGGTGATTGGCAGCTTATAGTGGATGGAAGTCCTTATGTTATAAAGGGTATTACTTACGCTCCTACGAAAGTCGGACAGTCTCCGGATGAAGGGACTATGACTAATTGGATGGAAGATGATTCCAACAATAATGGCAAGGTAGATGGACCTTATGATTCTTTTATAAGCGCTAATCCTGATCTTGCTGCGGGAGATTTCCAGCTGATGAAGGATATGGGGGTGAATACCATAAGGCTTTATCATCACCCTGAGAAGGTTAATAAAGAAGTCTTAAGGGACCTATACAATACTTACGGCATACGCGTGATTATGGGTGATTTCCTGGGTAAATATGCTTTAGGGTCAGAAGCGCCTTGGAATCCCGGTACAGACTATAATAATGAAGAGCATAAAAAGAATATGATTGCGTCGGTAACAAAGATGGTGAATGAACATAAAGATGAGCCTTATGTGCTGTTTTGGCTTTTGGGTAATGAAAATGTTTACGGTTATGCCTGTAACGCCGATACAGAGCCCGATGCTTTCTTTCAATTCGCAAATGAAGTGGCAAAAATAGTTAAAACCATTGACAAAGAACATCCGGTTGCTATCTGTAGCGGAGATATTTTATTCCTGGATAAATTCGGTAAGAATTCCCCGGATATAGATATTTTTGGGACAAATTCTTACCGCGGAGATTATGGCTTCGGACGTTTTTGGAATAGCGTTAGGGACGAAGCAGGAATCCCCGCCTTTATTACCGAATATGGTTGTCCTGCTTATGCAGAAGATAAGACTCTTCTTGAGGCTGAAGAACTCCAGGCAGCTTACCATAGGGGTTCTTGGGGCGATATATCGGATAACATGGCTTCTGGCTCTGGTGCAGGTAATGCTATAGGCGGAGTTGTCTTTGAATGGCTGGATGAATGGTGGAAAGGCTATGAGCCTGAAATCCATGATACAAAGGGGCTGTGGGCAGGCCCGTTCCCTGATGGTTTTATGCATGAGGAGTGGCTGGGTATATGCGGACAGGGGGATGGTAAGATGAGCCCATTCTACAGGCATTTACGCAAGTCTTATTTTACCTATCAGAATATGTGGAAGAATAATACGGAGGAGAAAGGAGCGGTGGACTCAACGGCAGAAAACTAAAGTTATTAAGGGGTTAAAGATAGATACGTGATAAAAATATAAGAAAGGGGGGTGTAGTAATGAAGAAAATTTTTACTGTTTTGTTAGCGCTAAGCCTTATTATTCCCGCGGTAGTTTTAGCCGAAGATGGGCTTAAGGAATTTGTGGTCTATGTGGAGAAAAATTCCAAGGATAACCACTTTATTCCTTCGGGATGGATGGGTGATTATGGCGACATTAAGATGGATGACCAGTCAGCTGATAATCCTCAGTCAGGTACTACTAGTTTAAAGTTTGTTTATACTGCTAAGAAATCACAAAATCAGGGATGGGCTGGAGTTTATTGGCAGAATCCGGCAAATAACTGGGGCAATAAAAAAGGCGGGTTTGACCTTTCCGGCATGACTAAGCTTACCTTTTGGGCGCGTGGAGCAAAAGGGGGAGAGGTTATTCAGAAGGTTATGATCGGAGGGATTAAAGGCACTTATCCGGATTCAGCTTCTGTAGAGATGGGGCCTATTGAACTTACTAATACATGGAAGCAGTATACGGTTAACCTTTCCGGGAAAGACCTATCTTATATTAACGGCGGGTTTGGCTGGACTACTACCGCTGATTTAAATCCGGATGGAGCGACTATTTATATCGATAATATCAAGTTTGAAGCAGATGCCTCAATAAAACCTGAAGGCAAGAAGGCCGAAGCAATGCCTTTTTACGTATTTTCTGACCGGTCTTCAGCTAAAAACCATTTTGTCCCTTCAGGTTGGATGGGTGATTATGGCGATGTACGGTATGAAGGCTCTTCAAAAGAAGATCCTTATTTAGGCGATAGCTGCATCAAGATATCCTATAGTGCCAAAAAGACACAGGGTTCTGGCTG
>JAKQSG010000091.1 GCA_029563245.1 Candidatus Omnitrophota bacterium | reverse complement strand
AAATTCTTCTTAATGCAGTATTCTTAATACTCAAGACATACTGTGCTGTTAGTGCGCCTGAATTGATTATTTCCTGGATTTTTGGCGGCACAATCACGCCCCGCACATAAACCTTCTTTTCGATTTGCTTACCTAGTGAATCCCATTTCATGCAAACACCATTTATAAATCCGCCTTCATACTTCTTTCTTTCCGATATCTGCCCATTTGAATGCCACTCTAGGCATATTCCATGAAGACTTCCGCTTAAATATATTGCCTCTCTCTTTTTGCTGCCATCCGGATACCATGATTTTGCAATGCCATTCCTTTGGTTATCCTTATAAGACTCTTCTGATTCCAAGGCACCGGCTGGATAATACTGCCTTCTTGTACCGTGCAGCTTTGCATTTACATAGCTCTCTTCAAGATATAGGCGCCCTTCTTCATCCCAAAATCTACCAACTCCATTTAGCTCGTTATTAACCAGAAAATACCTGAATTTCAGTTTTCCGTTTGGATGGTACCCAAGAGCCTCTGACCTGTTCCTACCGGAAGCACTGGTTAACTTATACTTTAATGTACCTTTTATCCAGGAATATTCATCAATCTCTAACATATCTCCAGCCCCTTGGTTCATATTCTCTCTGTTTGATCACTTTATATTCTCCCGGCTCAAAAGTTACTGCTTTATGCTCAGGATGATTTAATATCGAGATTCCACCTTCTGTAACCTTAAAATAGAGTACTCCACCTTTTTCGTAAACTTCGCCCTTATCCAGCTCATGCATATGGCCAGTTGCTTCGCCTTCAGCTAATATCCGATTCCTTTGTTTTATTGTGCCATCTGGAATCTTTTCTACTTTTACTATCAACAAATCACCTTGGCGTTTCATCATTACACACCTCCAGTTAATAAAAGTTAACTTCACCCACTACATAAGTTCCTTATTAAATAGCGAATTTATTAAAAATAACTATAGCCCACAGCGTTTAAAATAATCTTTATATATCTGCTCTCTTCTTTTCATAAGGTACGCCATGAACTCTCGATCGAGTTGTTTCCTTCTCCTCTCAATATCTTTACCTGCCTCTTCAACACTATTAGACACCTTCTCATTAGTCATGACAGCGCAACGACTACAAGAGAGCGCTGGATTGCCTTTCTCCTTAAAAGGATCAGAAGGCCCGCTTTCCCTACGCCAAGGAACTAATGAACCAAGGCCATCTTTACCGCAATATTGACAAATGAAATTATTGCGATTTATGATCTTAAAAGCCAGACTTGCTTTAATCATATGTTTCTTCACCAGCCGGAGTTTCTGCTCCACCTTCCGCTTTTTCCTCTTAAGCATTTTATACACCCATTGATGGTAACTAATCCCTTTTTCTTCTATCCCATATTCTCTCCTTGAGATCACCATTCCCTCTTTATAGATAACCTCTCCCAGAGGTGTCCCGTCAATATCATAGGCAACATATTTACCATTTAGATCCTTGCACGGGTGCTTATGAATATACTTCATCCATTCTTTATATTTCACGATTTACTCTTTTCTAGAAAACGCAAAAGATTCATCTTTAGGATAGTTAAACCATTTATTCCAAGTTTTCTTGTCGTTACTTCTTACATGCTTAATCTTACGAATAGAAGCATTCTTTGAATTCCATGCTAAATTAGTATGGCTATAAATCTCGCTGAACTCACCAGATAAACATCCCGGATTAAATTTAGGGTTATCTAGGATATATTTAAACATCCACTCGCAACTACAATATGCCTCATAAATATTTTCTATCATCCACTTATTCTTAGTGTAATTCCCCTTAGACCAA
>JAKQSG010000060.1 GCA_029563245.1 Candidatus Omnitrophota bacterium | reverse complement strand
CATTAAGGCAAGATCAAGGGTAATCAACCTCTTCCCCCTCAATATCTCCGGGACATTACCTGCTATAATAGACTGAGCCAGCCCTTCAACAATAGCAGTCTTGCCTACTCCTGCCTCGCCTAAAAGAACAGGGTTGTTCTTAGTACGCCGGCTTAATATCTGTATTACACGCTCAATCTCCTGGTCCCGGTCTATAACCGGATCTAGCTTATTATCCTTAGCTAAAGCAGTTAAATCACGGCCAAAAGCATCTAATGCCGGAGTCTTGCTCTTTGCCTGCTGCCCCCCTACAGCACCACCCTGGCCTCCGGGAAGAGCCGAACCTAATAATTCCATAACCTCACTACGCACAGTATTCAATTCTAATCCCAGATTCAATAATACCTGCGAAGAAATGCCTTCTCCCTCTCGGATTAAACCCAACAGAAGATGCTCTGTGCCGATATAATTATGCCCCAGAGAACGCGCCTCTTCCGCTGCCAGTTCTAAAGCCTTCTTTGCCCGCGGAGTAAAAGGTATATCACCGATAATCTGAGTAGTAGGCCCGGGCTGAACCAGTTTCTCTATCTCCAGCCTAATATTCTCTAGGGAAAGGCCTAATTTCTGTAAAACCGTACTAGCCACGCCTTCTCCTTCGCGGATTAAACCTAAAAGTATATGCTCCGTACCGATATAATCATGGTTAAAACGCCTCGCCTCTTCTTTAGCTAAAATTATGACCTTGCGCGCCCTCTCAGTGAACCTGTTAAACATAAATATTCCTCCCTTATTATATATTAAGTTTTTCCCTGATAATCTGAGCCCTTTTTATATCGCGTTCCTGTGAAGAAAGCTTCTTATCTTCGATTTTCTGAAGATGCGCGGGCTGGGTAACAATAAATAATTCGTTTATCCTCCTGCGGTCAATATCCTTAACCATACCCAAATCGCTTCCCAATCTGACCATGGAGAGCAGCTCTGTTGTCTCTTGGCTGGTAATAATACGCGCACTCCTTAAAATTCCAAGGCTGCGGTTAATCCTATCCTCCAAAAGAGGGCTGTTCTTTGAAGATAAAACTTCCCTTGCCTGAATCTCCTGCTCGATAATCTGACGGATTAATCCGTTAATACTTTCAATAATTTCATTTTCGCTGGGCCCTAAAGAAATCTGGTTTGATATCTGGAAGAAATTACCCATCGCCTGGGTCCCCTCCCCGTAGAGTCCGCGAGTAGTAAAACTTAATTTTGCAATCGCAGCCAAAACCCGGTCAATGGCCTGCGACATAACTAGGGCCGGAAGATGCAGCATTACCGAACCACGCATGCCCGTACCTGCATTGGTAGGGCAAGCAGTCAGATAGCCCCAATCGGACAGAAAAGCAAAATCCAGCTTTTCCGCAATGGCTTCGTCAATTTTATTAATAATATTCCAGGCCTCATAAAGGTTAAATCCCGACTGCATTACCTGCATGCGGATATGATCTTCTTCATTAACCATTATCGAGACTATTTCCTCATCGTCTACAACTACCGCCTTACTATTGGTCTTCTGGGCATGGTCCAAAGACATAAGATGCCTCTCTACGAGGAATTGTTTATCTAGGCTATCCATCTTAGCCAGTTCAAGAAAAGTAGTATTTTTAAGATAATCAACCTTTGAAAAACCTTCTTTGATTTTATCCAGAGTTTCTTCACCCTGTTTTTTACTGGCCCAATGCGGGAAAGAGGCGTTGGAAAGATTACGCGCCAGGCGTATGCGGCTTGAGATAACAATATCGGAATTCGGGCCACTCCCCTTAAGCCATTCACTGGTATGATTCAATAAATTCCTTATCTCCATCTTATTCCTTCTTCTTTAACTCTTTATTTTCCAGCTCTTTTATCTGATCTCGTATCTTAGCTGCCTCTTCAAAGGCCTCTGACTCAATCGCCTTGGACAAACGTATACGCAACTCCTGGATACCCGTCCTTTTCCTGGAGACCTTTGCTGCCTTTGCCGGAAACTTACCCGTATGCTGGGTAGAGCCATGGATACGTTTTAATAGCGGGCCTAAATATTTCCTAAAAGTGTTGTAACATTCCCCGCACCCCAACCTGCCAATCTTCTTAAAATCCGCATAAGTGAGCCCGCAAATCGGGCATTTAACCGACATCCCGATAGCAGAGGCCTCGCTCTTAGTCTTATCAAAATCCGCCATACCAGCCAAAAGGTCCGAAAGCCCAAACTGCTGTTCCATTGCCTGGCTTTTTTTACGTGCGCAATCCTCGCAGATATGGAGCTCGCTCATCTGTCCGTCTATTATTTCGGTTAAATGCACGGTAGCCGGATTTTTATTGCAGATATTACAAAGCATATTAATATCTAACCCCTTCCTTCTTGGTAATCTCCTTAAACTTCCCCATCAGCCGCAAGGTAGTCTTGCTGGGCTTACCGCTGCCGATTACACGTCCGTCAACCATAACCACCGGAACAATCTCAGCGGCTGTACCGGTTAAAAAACACTCATCCGATATATATACTTCATGCCGGGTAATCACATGTTCATGAACGCCGATCCTTAGTCTCTTAGCCACCTCTATTACGGCATCGCGCGTAATCCCCCTTAATGTACCCATACATTGAGGCGGAGTATAGAGATGGTTATCCTTAACGATAAAAATATTATCCCCGGTGCATTCAGCTACATAGCCTAAAGAATCGAGCATAATAGCTTCATCGCAACCTGAGTTGGCAGCCTCAATCTTTGCCAGTATATTATTCAGGTAATTCAAAGACTTAATCTGCGGGTTTAACGCCTCCGGAAGGTTCCTAATCGTAGGCACGGTCACAATCTTTAAGCCTTCACGATAAATCTCTTTGGGGTAAAGCGCGATTTTATCCGCGATAATTATAATCGTCGCCTTACCTTTGCATTTACGCGGGTCAAGCCCTAAATCACCTTCTCCCCGTGTGACTATCAAACGGATATAAGCATCATTAAGCTTATTCTCTTTCAGGGTAGCGATAACCGCCTTAATAACCTGGTCTTTACTCAAAGGTATATTCAGCATTATGCTCTTAGCAGATTCAAAAAGCCGGTCAATATGCTCTTTCAATTTAAAAACAAGGCGGCTGTAAGAACGGATTCCTTCAAATACCCCGTCCCCATACAATAGCCCGTGGTCAAATACAGAGACCTTAGCATCTTCTTTTTTGTAGAATTTACCGTCAATGTAGATTTTCATATCTACTCCTCCCTTGAAATTACTAAACTAATAAACCATCCTTAAGATGATAGACTTTATCCGCTGACCTTGCTAGGTCCATATTATGAGTTACTAAAACTACGGTCATTTTATTCTGGGAGTTAATCTTCCTGATTAAGGAGATTATCCCTTCTCCGGACTGGGAGTCAAGGTTTCCCGTAGGCTCATCGCAAAGAAGCAGTTTGGGGTTATTGATTAAACTGCGCACAACCGCTACCCTCTGCTTTTCCCCTCCCGAAAGCTGGGAAGGATAATGGTTAACCCTATCTCCTAAGCCTGTCTGCACTAATAATTCCATAGCAGCATTCCTGACTTTATCGTATTGTTCTTTTTTTATAAGCCCGGGCAATAATGCATTTTCCAAAGCAGTCAACTCTGATAAAAGGTGATAAAACTGAAAAACAAAGCCGATTCCTCTGTTCCTTTTACCTGATAGCTCTTCATCGCTTAAACTATAAATATCCTCTCCGTCAAAGATGACCTTACCCGAAGAAGGAGTATCTAAACCGCCCAGGATATTTAAAAGGGTGGACTTCCCCGCCCCTGATGGACCGGCGATAACAACAAATTCCCCCTCTCCCACCTTAAGGTCGATGCCCTTTAAGACCGGCAGAGGTTTCTTATTGTTACCATAAAGCTTGTGTATATTCTTAACCTCTATCATTATTAAACCTTTTATTCATACCTTAACGCCTCAACCGGCTTAAGGCTTGCGGCCTTCGCTGCCGGGTAAATGGTCGAAATTAAAACAATGGCTATCGCCACCAGCGCAATTAAAAAGATATCCGGCCAGAACTCGATTGCTACCGGCAAGCGCTCAATATAATAGATATCCTGAGGCAGCTTGATAAACTGGTATTTTTTAAGCAGCAGGCATAGTGTCAGCCCGCTTAAAGAACCTAATAATGTTCCCACAATCCCGATAATCATCCCCTGGAAGGTAAAAATAAGCCGCACCCCCCTGGAGGTCAATCCTAAAGCCTTAAGCACGCCTATATCCTTTGTCTTCTCCACCACCATTACAATTAATGTGCTGATAATATTAAAAGAAGCTACCAGTATAATCAATGCCAGGATTATAAACATAACCAATTTCTCAAGCTGTAAAGCGGCAAAGAAATTCCGGTTTGCCTCAGCCCAGGTCTTGAGGCTATAATTAAAACCCAACAGCAAACCTAATTCTTCCTTGACCTTACCCGCCAAATCCGGGTTATCTAACTTAATAGCTATAGAGCTTATTTTATCAGGCAAATCAAAAATTAGCTGGGCGCTCTTTAAATCCGTAAACACAAGATTAAGGTCATAATCATACATTCCGGAGCTAAAAATACCGGTGACCCTTAAAGAATATTGTTTGCCCAGCGGAGAATAAAGAGTAAGCTTTGAATTTAAAGTTAAACCTAAATAGGCTGCCAACTCTTTCCCCAGGATAATCCCTCCCTGGCTTAAATCATCTATCCCTCCCAATATCAGATATTGGCTAATCTTAGTTACTTTGGCTTCTAATGCCGGGTCTATCCCTTTTAAACCGACAGCAAAAAACTTGCCCCCTTCTTTTACCAATACCTGCCCCTGCAAAGAAGGGCTTATTGCCTGCACGTATTTGTTAGCATTAACCTTGGAAGATAATGCATGATACTGGGAGACATCTATCGCCTCAAAACTCGTCAGAGTAAGATGAGACTGATTTCCGACAATCTTATCGTGGAGATCCTTATCAAACCCGCTCATAACAGCCAGAACAACAATTAAAGCCATGACCCCTATGGCAATCCCCAAAACAGAGATAAGGCTGATTAAAGAAATGAATTTCTCTTTTCTTTTAGCCAGAAGATAACGCCAACTTAACATTAGCTCTATTTTCATTTTATTTTTGCTCCGGGCGCAGAAGAGGGAAAAGAATAACCTCCCTGATAGAAGGCTGATCAGTAAGCAGCATAACTAACCTGTCTATGCCTATACCCAACCCTCCGGCAGGAGGCATCCCATGCTCCAGGGCAAGGCAATAGTCCTCATCAACGCCTTTCTTCTCCTCAGGCGCCAGCTCTTTAATCTCCTCTTCAAAACGCCTCCTCTGCTCAAGCGGGTCATTAAGCTCTGAGTAAGCATTACCGATCTCAAGCCCGGCTACATAGAGCTCGAAACGTTCAGAGATAAAATTATTATCGGCTCTAGATTTAGCTAAAGGGCAGAGAGAGGTAAAATAATCGGTAACAAAGGTAGGGTTAAGGCTCATCCCCTCCTCCAGCACCTCTTCAATAATTTTGGCAATCTGAGTACGCGAAAGCCTGTTTACCTCTTTGGCAAAACCTTTTAATTTTAATTTCTCCAACATAACGGATTCATCATCTGAAGGAAGAATATCAAATTTCTCCTTTACCAACTGAGCAAAAGATACCCTCTTCCAGGGAGGGGTAAAATCAATCTCCTTACCCTGATAATTTATAATAGGCTTCCCGTGTAAGCCCTCAACCAATGAAAGAATTAGATTCTCGCTTAAATTCATCATCCCCTCGCAATCGGAATACGCCTGATAGACCTCAAGCATGGTAAATTCCGGATTGTGGCGGGTAGATACCCCCTCATTGCGGAAGGAACGGTTAATTTCATAAACCCGGTCCATACCGGCGACTAAAAGCTGCTTTAAATAAAGTTCAGGGGCTATCCTTAAATATAAATCCATGCCATATTCATTATGATAAGTTTTAAAAGGCCTCCCTGCTGCTCCTCCGGCGATATAATGCATCATCGGAGTTTCTACTTCCAGAAAACCTTGCTTGTCGAAAAAGGCCCGCAACATTTTAATGATGTTGGAACGCGCAGCAAATACCTTTCTTACGTCTTCATTAGATATAAAATCGAGGTAGCGTTGTCTGTAACGTAAATCTACATCCTTTAAGCCATGCCATTTCTCAGGTAGCGGCCTTAAGGCCTTGCTCAAAAGAGAGATCTTCTCAACCTTAAGGCTTTGCTCCTGGGTATGTGTTTTAAAAAGCTCTCCCTCTACATATACAATATCAGCTACATCTAAATTCTGGAAAATAAAGAAAGCCTCTTCCCCTACGATATCGGCCTTAATGTAGAGCTGAATTTTACCGGTTGAATCCCTAAGGTCCAAAAATGCCGCTTTTCCATGAGAACGCTTAGCAGTAATACGCCCGCAAAAGTTAGCCTTCTGGCCTTCTTTAAAATCATCAATCGCCTTGCCAATAGGCATATGCTTAGCTACCTTGGCCGGATAAAGAGAGAGCCCCTTGCTCTTAAGCGCCTCTGCCTTTTGCCTTCGCTGTTCTATCAATTCGCTTAGTTCCATAGTTTTATAATTATATAGTAGAATTGGAGTTATGTCAAAAGAAAAGGTAGGGGCTTAAGCCTTATATTCGCAGAGACGCTTAATACGCTTAAGCATATTGGGATGAGTGCTCAAAAGCTCCATCATCCGATCGCCGAAACCTAAAACCATCTTCTTGCTCTGCAATAGCTCAAGTTCTTTTTGGTCTATTGTGCCGTTTTTATCAAGATCAAGGTGAGATAATTCACTTATATCTTTCCGGGCCTTAGAAGGATCATTTAGAAAAAAAGCCTTTAATCCTTCCGACTCTTTTAGCGTTTCCGGGCTCATCCTTGCCGAACCGTAAACAAGCTTGTATAAACTAGAAGCCAAGGCAGCCGGCTTATTCCCTAAAGCTACAGACCCGCGGTCGGCAAAATACTCACGTATGCGCGAGGCATAAAGAACCAAAAGGTTGGTAATAAAATAGAATACGAATGCCGCCAGACCGATTAAAACCGTATTATCGCGGCTATCCCTCCTTCTTCCGAGAAACAAAAACTGCCAGGCTATCCTATACATTATCATGGGTATAACCGAGAGAATGGTTATGGTCAATACATCGCGGTTCTTGATATGCGAAAGCTCATGCCCTAATACCGCCCTTAATTCCTCATCCCCCAAGAGGTTCAAGATCCCCTGGGTAACGCAAACCCTACCGTCCCTTATCCCTCTTCCGAAAGCAAAAGCATTGGGTATGCCTATCTGGGCTATGCCGATTTTAGGCATCGGGATATTAGCCCTATTACTTAAACTCTCTACCATCTGAAATAGGCGCAGGTTATCCTGCCTCTTTATATATTTAACCCGCATACTCCACTCGACAATCTTAGGCCCCAGCATATACTGGATAAACATTATTACCAAAGATAAAATAAGATAAAAAGAAAAACCCGTTGCGTGCAAAAATTGGGTGCCGATAACAACCATAATCGCATAGATAAAACCAAGTAATACCGTCACTAATAACCACATCCTCAGTTGCAGGGACCACATATAAGCCTTCCTCCTCTATAATTTATTTTATAATATCTGCCTTAATTATAAACTTTATCGTAGGCATGTCAAGGCTATCGGTACTTACATAAATGAACTGCTTCACCTGTCCAGAATAGCCCTTAGCATTAAATACTACATCCAAATTAGTACTTTCCCAAGGCCCTAAAATCTTATTTCCTATTTCAGCCACGGTGCAACCGCAGGAAGTATTTACTTCTTTTATCTTTAAGGCCCTATCCCCCTCGTTTAAGATAACAAAGGAAATTTTAACTAGCTCGCCTTCCCGAACTTGCCCCAAATCTTTAAAATTTCGGTCATCTTCTAAGAGAACCCCCTGAATTATACTATTCGATACTCTTTTTCGTTGCTGAGGATAGCATCCGTATTGGAATAAAGAAAACAGCAGAAGAACTGCCAGGCAGATATTCAGCATTAACCTCTCCAAATCAAAAATATGCCCAAACTAAAGAAGACACAAACCATAACTACCTTCACAAAAGAAAGATGCTTCTTAAGAAACGCAGAGAATTGCCCGGAAGTAAACCCGAACAAAGCCAAAATAAATATTATTGTCAGCGGCAAGATAAACATAATATTATAAATTACTAAATACCAGAAAGCCTGGAACTTTAACGGGGTTGTCTTTAAAACAAATGCGATCGTAGGCAGATATAGTTGTCCAGTACACACAGCCTCCAGCAAAGAAACCAGAAACCCGGTAATTAAAGCGCTTAAAATTAAACGAGATAAAGATAGCGTAACCTCCCCGGTTCTCTCTTCAGCAGGCCTGCGATAATGAAGGCCTATAATCGAATGGATGCGCTTTTTAATTGACTCGGGTAACTGCAATATCAGTCCTTCGGAATTCTTTGTCCTTCTATATTTAAGGAAGTCATAAAAAGCCAATACTCCCAAAAGTATGCTCAGTATGCCTACCCCCAGGTTAAAAGTTCTAGCAAAAAACCAGAATAACTGCAATCGGTATAAGAAATTAAATACCCCTAACCCGACTAGGGTATAGGTTGCAAAGACTGCGAAGACAAAAGAAATCCCTGTAGCAACAAGCTCTCTCTTCCTGTACCCCTGAAGCGAAAGGTACGAGATAAAAAATACTATTACCGTAAAAGCGCATGGATTTATACCGTCAACCAGCCCGGATCCGATTATAACCAGCGGTTTAATATCCTTAAAATGCTCTAGCAGGTCTACCCTGGCAGGACCTAACTCCTGCCTGTAATCAACCAAGCTTCCTTCTATAAAAATATCTAGTGTAGATTTTAGATCTGACTTACCGTTTAAAAAATTGCCCTGCATAAAGAATACCGGCAGCGAGAGCTCAATCTGCGAACCGTATTTTTCCCTTAACCCGATTAAGAGCTCATAGTTTTTAATATCGGACAAGTCATAGTATTCAACTATTAGCTTTTCTTTGTATTTCCCCTCTATGTTAGGCAGAAGATCACGTTTTACCTCAAGGCACCTGCTGCATCCGGGAGAGTGGAATACTAAAAGTTTCGGGATAAATTCCTTATTCTTGCCAACGGCAAAAGAAAGCGGGAATAATACAAGACAGACTGCCAGTAATAAATATTTTCTTTTATTCATAGTATATAATTTACCACCTTAACCTGTATGATGCAAGTGATAGTAAAACGCCAAGCTTATTTCTTAACCCCATTAAGCGGTAAACACACATAAGGTAATGCAGAAAAACAGGCAAGATCCCCTTCACACTAAAACCCAAAAGAATACCGCAGGATTTATTATTGGCCATAGGAATAATATACCCCAAATCGACAGGCCTATATTTAACCAGCTCTTTGCCTTGCAAAGTTTTAATAATATTAATACCCGCACAATCTCCCTGCATAATCGAAAACTGGACTGCCATTCTTAAGTAATTGCCTTGGTAAGAGAAAAACGCGGCATCCCCTGCGGCAAAACAAGAATCATGAAAACGTAAATATTCATCGACCTTTATCCTCCCCTGGGGGTTCTTCTCAATATTCAGGTTCCGGATGAAACCGGAAGTCTCAACCCCTGCCGCCCAGATAAGTATAGCATCATCAAAAACTTTTCCCCCGGATAAAGCTATCCTCCGGCCGGAAACCCCGGCAACAGAGGACTCAGTAAACACTTCTATATCCATACTCTTAAGGTTCGCTAAAACGTAATTCTTCATCCATTGCGGCAGCGGGCCCAAAATCGAAGTAGCCCGCTCAACAATAACTATTCTTCCCTTTATCTTCTTCCTATTTAAAGCTATCCTCAAATTTGTAGCCACTTCTATTCCGGTATACCCTGCTCCGGCTATAACATAGGAACCGATTCTTTCCCGCGACATAACCCCGGCAAGATCCTTAACATCATCAACATTATCAAGTTTAAACGCCGCTTTTCTTATCTCATCATTACCGTAAAAGTTAGTCTCTGAACCGCTACCAACCAAAAGAAGGTCATAATTCAAAGTTTGCCTAGAAGCAAGGATCATTTTCTCCTTCAAATCAATACCAGTTACCCTATCTCTGACAAAATTAACCCTACGGCTTAAATTTGCCAGATCAAAGGCTAAATATTCAGGGTTCACTTTCCCGCTTATGCAATCAGGAAGCATGGGAAGAAAATTAAAATCTCCCTTATCATTGATAAGGGTCAAATCAATCTTCCCCCTGTAGGTTAAAAGCCTATTAAGGCAGGCTATACCGGAAAATCCTCCTCCGATGACAATTATTCTTTTCATATCATTAAACTTAAAATTAATATTATACTCACCTGCATCTGTAGATTAATAACCAGCCTTGATGACTTAACAAGGAGAAGTTTATCGGAATAATAATCTCTCAGGATATACCCTCCCCTTATCGCCAGAGGAATCAATAATACAGACAAAACCGAAATAACCCCAAGGTACCTAAGATATGCTCCCAGCAAAATAACAGAGAACCCTAAAGATATTACGAAAAAATATATCTTATGGCTTTTCCCCGCTCCTAATAAAACCGGCCAGGTCCTCTTACCCACCCTTTTATCGTCGGGGCAATCGGCTATTTCATTTGATAATAATATAGCCAGGGTAAAAAAGCCAAACGGCAAGCCGAGAAAAAAACTCATCAAGTCAGGAAAAATCCCCGTTTGGATAAAATATCCTCCCATTACCGTAACCGGTCCGAAAAATAAAAAAATAAATAATTCCCCAAGGCCCTTATAGGATAAACTTAACGGTTTAGCCGTATACTGCCAACTTAAAACAATAACAACACAAAAAACAATAAGAACTAAGAAGTTATTTAAGATAAAGGCCAGAATTAAAAGCGAAAAAAAAGAAACTACGGCAGAGAGTAGCGAGGCCTTAAGGTAGAAATTCTCAGTGAAAATCCCCTCCTGTATAAGCTTGGAGCCTCCGAAGAAACCAAAGAATCTTCTATCCTGCCAATCTGCCATGCTTCTGGAATCAAAATAATCATTGATCAAATTGGCGCTTAAGTGCGCCGCAGCAACAGTCACTAGTCCTAGTAAGAAATTGGCAAAGTTAAAATCCTCTCTTTCGATTAAAGACCCGAAAATAAATGGGAAACAACTAGCGGCAAGAAAAGGCAGCCTTAATGCTCTTATTATATTTGACGGAGTATATTTTGTTTGCATTGGTATTTTCTATATGCTAACATACTTCCATGTTTTTGAAAATAAAAAAACGTATTGACCGGGAATTAAAAAAATACAGCCTGGAGATAGAAAAAACCTACCACCTAAACACCCTCTCTCCCTTGCTTTTTAAAAGCATAAAAGAATACATTCTCAGAGAAGGCAAAAGGGTCCGTCCGATACTATTCTGCATAGGTTATCTTGGTTTCGCTAAAAGACCTGCCAGGGGTCTCTTTAAAAGCGCTATATCCCTGGAACTTCTGCACGACTTTATGCTTATCCATGATGATATTATCGATAAATCCGACATCCGGCGCGGTAAACCAGCCATGCATGTCGTACTGGACAAAAAGATCCCTAAGAATAAAGGCGTAAAATTTAACGGCCAGGATATGGCTATAGTTACAGGAGACGTTATTTATGCTATGGCCCTGGATGCCTTTCTCTCAATCGAAGAAAAGCCAAAACGCAAAGAACTTGCCTTAAAGAAACTTATCCTTGCAGCCTTATATACCGGAAGCGGAGAATTTATCGAACTTCTCCTGGGCGCAAAACAAATAGAGAAAGTTAATAAGAATGAGGTCTATAAGATTTATGATTATAAAACCGCAAACTATACATTCGCCTCTCCGCTTGCGATGGGGGCAACCTTGGCAGGGGCAGAGAATGGACAAATCCTTAAACTCCTTCAATACGGGATGTTCCTGGGAAGGGCATTCCAGATTAAAGACGATATAATAGGCACCTTCAGTAAATCATCTGAAATAGGCAAATCTAACCTGACCGATCTTACAGAGGCTAAGAAAACTATACTACTATGGCATGCCTATAATAATTGCAGCGGCAGAGAGAAGAAAATAATGAAGAAAATACTTGCTATGGGACGTGTTAGAGAGGCCCAGCTTAAGCAGATACGCAGCATAATCTTAAAATCCAAAAGCCTAAAATACGCCAAAGACGAGATTAAATCTTTGATCGCTAAATCAAAAAACATCCTTGAATCCATAAAAATTAAACATAATTACCGCAAGGCCATCGAAGATTTCTCGGAAAAGATTCTTAAGGTTTAACTTTCTTCTTCACCCCCGATACAAATAAACTTACACCTTCCGCTCTTATGGTCCAAAAGCAGTATATTCTCAGGATCCAGGCTAAAAGCCTTATTTATATAAAATTCATACCTTTCATTATCCCCGCGGATTTTATAAAGCTGAGCCAATCTTACATAGGCATCGGTAAATAAAGGGTCGGCCTCAATAGCCCTCTTTAAATAATCTTCCGCCTTATTTTTATCTCCCCCGGCGATGACAGGCGCCAGAAAATAATAACTGCCTAAACCAAAGAGGACTGCGGCAGAATCCGGCTGCAGCTTAAAAGCCTTTTCAAGATTCGGCTTGACTGCCAACCCGTTAACCGCCTTTGATAAAGGGCCTCCGTAATGGGCGATCATTCCCTTAGCCCCGGCATACATTGAATAGGCGCGGGTAAAATTGCTCAAATCAGACTTTTCCCTCCCCCGGTTAATTATTTCAAGAGATAACCGCACCGAAGCGTTAAAATCCATAAGGATATATTTTATATAAGCTAAACTTATATAGGCCGGGGAAAATCCCGGATTATCCGTAATAACCTTGTTTAATATTACATTTGCCTCCTCTATCTTATGCTGCCGCCTTAACGCCTCCGCTATGCCCCATTGCGCCTCAATAATCCCAGGATTGCTACTGAGTATCTCAGAAAAAACTGCCTTGGCCTCATTATCCCGATGCAGATTAAAATAGACTAACCCCAAGACATAAAGGTTTTCCACTGAAGACGGTTTAGACTGAGCTGCTTTCAAAGCGGACTCAAGGCTTTGGCTATCTGCTTTCTCATGGAGCCTTATCCAATCCAGG
>JAKQSG010000054.1 GCA_029563245.1 Candidatus Omnitrophota bacterium | reverse complement strand
ATTGACATACTATCGCACCTTGATGATATATTAAAGAATAGTACCCACTATTCAACTTTAGTCCAGTATTACCTCTGGTATCTTCCCATAATGTTCGTACAGGTATCCCCCTTTGCCTGCTTATTGAGTACCCTCTACACCTTTAGTAGACTAAACCACAGTAATGAAATTATTGCTATGCGGGCATCCGGCCTAAGCATATTCTATATTACCAAATCTGCGCTGGTTTTTGGCGCAGTAGCAAGCCTCTTTGTCTTCCTGGTAAATGATCGGCTAATGCCTCAAGCTATGAATATAACTCAAAAAATGAAGGACCAAATGGAAGAGGGAGTTAAAAAAAGGGTTGGGAAAAAACATGAAGTTATAAGCAATCTTTCTATGTACGGGCTCAAAAATAGGCTATTTTTCGTCAGTAAATTCCATACCGGCACCAATACTATCGAAGGCATAACTATACTCGAACATGATGAAGAACAAAACCTTACTCGGAAGATAGTCGCCAGAAAAGGCATTTATGAAGACAGGCTATGGAAATTTTATAACTGCATCACCTATAATTTTGATATTAACGGACAAATTAAAGAAGACCCTATTTACATGGAAGAAGAGATAATGACAATACCGGAAGCACCCAAGGATTTCCTTGCCCAAAGGCAGAAACCGGACTCAATGACTATAGCGCAGCTGGATACATATATCTGGAAACTATCTAAAAGCGGGGCTACAAATGTAATCAGAAATCTCAAAATAGACCTTTACCAAAAATTTACATCTCCCTTTACCAGCCTAATTATAATATTATTGGGGATACCATTTTCTTTAATGATGCACAAAAGGGCCACAGGGCTATCTTCAATCGGTATTTCGATTATGGTGGGGTTCTTATATTATATAATTGATGCGGTCTTTATTGCTATCGGACGCGGAGGGGCAATTCCTCCGTTTGCGGCAGCCTCATTAAGCCACGCCCTTGCCTTAACCTTCAGCCTTATCTTTATTCACAACCTGCCTTAAGATTTATGTATCCTGGGAATACGGCTTCCTAATCCGCAGACAATCTCATAGGGGATAGTCTCGGACTTTATTGCTAATTCTTCGGCAGTAATACGCGCCTTGCCTTGGGTACCGATTAAAACAGCTTCATCCCCCACCTTGACTCTGGCATCTCCCACATCAATCATAGTCTGATCCATACAGATCTTTCCGCATACCCTAAAACGTCTACCCCCGATTAAAACCTCTGCCTTATTGGAGAGATTACGCGGATACCCGTCGCCATATCCTATAGGCAGGGTGGCGATATTAGTAGCCTTTCTAGTAACAAAATCATGCCCGTAACTTACACCAAAGCCCGCAGGAACATTTTTTACAAAAACTACTTTTGACTTAAGGGTTAAAACCGGCTTCAGCCTCAAATTCAAATCTTTCTTAGGATACAAACCGTAGGTTATTAATCCCGGCCGTACCATATTAAAATGGCTGTTTTTATAGTCGATAAGTCCCATGCTGTTGGCTGCGTGAATCAGCGGGACCTTAATACCTTCCCTATTTAACCTTTTGAGTAACTGGTCAAAAAGGTCTATCTGATGAAATGTAAATTTCCTATTTAAGTCTGCAAAGGCAAAGTGGGTAAAGATACCTTCAATATTTATATGCTTAAATCTGCTTATCCTGAAAATAATCTTATGGGCATCATAATGCCTGATACCGATCCTGCCCATTCCCGTATCTATCTTTATATGCAGATTAGGGCGTTTATTTAAGGCCCTTGCCTTCCTATCTATAGCAAAGGCAAGTTCCTCATCACAGACAGTAGTAGAGAGGTTATATTGAAACAACGGGGCAATATCTTTTTTTAAAATAAGACCTAATACCAATATCGGGGTCTTTATCCCTGCCTCTCTCAATTTCACCCCTTCATCGATTGAGGCTACTCCAAAGAAATCTATCCCGCAAGAAGCAAGCTTCTCTGCCACGGGGATCAGGCCATGCCCATAAGCATCGGCCTTTATTGTAACCATCACCTTTATCCCTGCCCCCACCTTATCTTTTATCTTAAAAAAGTTGTATTCAAGGTTAGCTAAATTAACCTCTGCCCAGGTAGGCCTATATCCAACGTAGTCTTTTGTCATCTAATCTGGCACTCCTTTGGATAGAGATAAACAGGCTTAAACTTTAAACCCTTCAGGAGCTTTTTATTTCCTATCCTCTCAAGCGCCAGAGTAATAATATTGTGCGCCTTAGGATACCATAAGTCCTTATCCAGAAAAACCGCCTTACCTGTTTTCCTCACTATATCATCACGACATATATTAAGAAAGTCGCCTAATATAACGCTGTATGCATCAATTTTCTCGAGGAACTGGTCTTTGGTTATAAGTAAATAAGGGGTTAGCTTAATTAGCTTACCGTTTTTATATTTATATATGCAGGTATAGACAAGCCCGCGTTTGGCGTCGATAGAAGCGACTATCTTTCTATCAGTCAAAGGACAATTCATCGCCATTATATCTAAAGTAACCTCTGCAATTAAAGGCTTATTTAATGAAAAACCTAATCCTTTTATAAAACTTAGCCCCAGGCGTATCCCGGTAAAAGACCCTGGACCGCACCCTGCGGCAAAATAATCAATATCTGCCAATTTTAAATTCATTGCGCAAGAAACCCTTTTAACCGTGGGGGCTAACAATTGAGAAAGCCCATGCCCTGTCTTCAGGTTGTATTCACAAACCTTGCCGTTATCATAAATACCTAAGCTCAAGAATTCAGTAGTCGTATCAATTGCCAATATTTTCATAGATATTCCTCAAAAGCAGCTTGTATCGCTTCCCCTGTGCAGAAAATTTTATTTTCCGGGTAAACTCATTCTGGTGGATTAATTCAACCTTAAGGTATTCTTTAGGAACAAGACAGCCCAGGTTTTCAGGCCACTCGATAACGCTTACCCCTTCTCCGTATAAATATTCTTCAAAACCTAAGGAAGATATACCCCGTACATCTTTGAGCCGGTAAAGATCAAAATGGTAAAAAGGCAACTTGCCGTTTAGATGCGCGCGTATAATCACGAAGGAAGAACTGGTTACATCAAAGGCCTTAATTTTAAGCCCCGCAGCTATCCCCTTTGCCAATATAGTTTTACCGCAGCCCAGCTCCCCGCTTAGACAGATAATATCTTGCGCCTTTAGAAAACCGGCAATAACCCTTCCTATCTTTATAGTCTCCTTGGGAGAAGAAGAAATTATCTGCATTTAAAAATGAGTAAAACCTCTTAAACTTATATCCTCTATTTTACCTGAATTGTATATTAATTTAAACCCGTATTTTCTTCCCATAATTTCTCCGATAGGCTTAAAATTAATTATATTTCTTTTTACCAGCCGCTTCGCCTCTTTAACGGGCATAGTAAATAACAGTTCGAAATCCTCTCCGCTGGCCAAGGCATCGGATAAATCACGGGCCTTTCTGCTTAAGGGGATTAATTCTTCGTAAAGCACAGCTCCAACCCTGCTGCTCTTTAAAATATGACCTAAATCCTGTGCTAAACCGTCGGATACGTCGATCATGGCATTAACTTTAAAATGTTCTTTCAAGAAACGGGCTTCCCTTAGCCTGGGAGTAAACTTAAGGTGCTTTCCAAAGATAGAACCCCCTAGTTCTCCGGTAACAAAAATCAAATCTCCCGTGCGAGCACCGCTTCTTAAACAAAGCTTTTCTTTTCTTACCAGGCCAAGCATACTTACATCGATAACTATTTTTCTGCTTGCGCTTAAATCACCGCCGACAATATCAACCTTAAATTCCTCGCAGATATCCCGCATCCCCCTAAAAAGGCAATTCACAAACTTTAAAGGCGTATCCTTAGGGAGACCTATGGAGACAAGGCAATGTGTTGGGGAACCTAAACAACTGGCAATATCGCTTAAGGAAATAGCTATCGCTTTTCTCCCGATAAGATAAGGCTTATCGCTTAGAGAAAAATCAACCCCCTCTACGATCATGTCGCAGGTAAATAGTTGATACCTGGTTTTATCAAACTTTAACACGGCACAATCATCACCGGAACCAATAACAACCGAAGCCCTTGGCTTAATCTGCCTCCTAAATCTTTCAATTAATTCAAATTCACCCAGATCTTTGATTAACATAATACTTTCTTATATTCCTGCCGTAAGGAGGCCTGATAATACCCTTATCGGTAATGATTGCAGAAATTAATTCATGTCTTGTAATGTCGAATGACGGATTAAATACCTTTACCCCCAAAGGAGCAACCCTTATCTTAAATAAAAGCGTCCTTACCTCTTGGGGGTTGCGCTCCTCAATTAAGATACCCTCTCCTGAGGTTAGAGAAAAGTCAAAAGTAGATAAAGGGGCTGCGATATAAAAAGGAATATTGTGATACCTGCTTAAGATTGCCAGATTATATGTGCCTATCTTATTGGCCGTATCACCGTTAAGGGCAATCCTGTCTGCCCCGGAGATAACTTTGTTAATCTTATTATCTTTAAAAAGCGAGGCAGCGGTATTATCGCAAATAACTGTGGCCTCTATGCCCTTTTTCTTCAGTTCCCAAGCAGTAAGCCGCGTTCCCTGTAAAAGCGGCCTAGTTTCGCAGATATATACCCGAAACCTCCTACCCTCCTCTTTTGCCCGATAAAGCACTCCTAAGGCAGTTCCGTAATCAACGGTGGCAAGAATACCTGCGTTGCAAATAGTCAGGATACTATCCTTATCTTTAATAAGACTTGCTCCATACCTACCTATGCTGCGGGAAGCTTTTATGTCATCCTTTATTACGGCAAGCGATTCCCTGAGAGCAATCAACTTAATCCCATCTATGTTAAGATGCATGTTCTTCAACGCGGCATTACATGCCCTATCTATCCCCCAGGAAAGATTGCGCGCAGTGGGACGTGAGGATGCAAGGTATAAAGCAACATCCCTTAGCCTGCGGTTAAATTCCTTTTTCTTCCCTTTAAAGTCTTTGATACCTAAATATACTCCTAACCCTCCGGCAGCACCCAAAGCCGGAGCCCCACGCACAGATAAAATTCTTATCGCTTTGCGTAAATCCTTAATATTATCCAAATAAATGTATTCCAGCCTATCCGGAAGCCTGGTCTGATCGATTATCTTAATCTTGTTCTTTTTCCACTCGATTGTCTTTATATCCATAACCTGACCCCTATTTAGATTCTAAAGAAATCCATGGCATTCCCTGTGGTCCTTTTTGCTATTTCATCAAATGATGAACCCCGGATCTTAGCGACAAATTCAGCGAGTAACCTTATCTGCATCGGCTCATTTCTCTTGCCGCGGAAACCCTCGGGGGAAAGAAAGGGGGCATCGGTTTCAAGCATTAACCTATCTAAAGGAACCAGCTTAACCATCTCCCTGAGTGAATCTGCTTTTTTATAAGTTATGTTACTAGTGAAAGAAATAAAAAAACCAAGCCTTAAGGCTTCTTCCAAAAATTCAAAACCGGAGCTAAAACAATGCACTACTGCCTTTATGGGCATAGCCTCTTTAAGCACCTTCAAGGTATCCTCTTCAGCACAGCGGGTATGTATAACTATCGGAAGATTTAATTTCTTGGCAAGGTTTATCTGATACAAAAACAGGCGCAACTGGTTGGTCTTCCGGGAAAAGTTCTTAAAATAATCCAGCCCTATTTCGCCTATAGCCAGTGCCTTTTTATCCTCTGCCAGCCTAGAGATAGCATCTTGCGCCTTATTATCAAAGGAGTCTGCTTCATGCGGATGAATACCGACTACAGAATACACATTCTGATATTTAAGTGAAAGCTCAAGAGACCTTTGGGAACTTAAAATACTTGAGCCTACGTTGATAATAGAAGTAACACCTTGATCGCAAGCCCGTTTAATGACTTCGTCCCTATCCCGGTCAAATTCAGGAAAATCAAGATGGCAATGGGTATCAATTAACATTGCGAAAGAAGGCGCGGGAAAAGAGGTTCTCCCTTTTTAATCTTTTGGCTACCTAGCTGCTGCATGATAGCATTTGAGGTATCCGGCATAAAAGGCTTAAGCTCTCCGGCGACCTGGCGGATGACCTTGACCAAGACAACAATAAAGGCCTTTAATTCATCTTGCTTATTCTCTTTAGCTAAATTCCAGGGTTTAGTCTCTTCAACGTATTTATTGGCAATATTTATAAGACCCCAGATCTCCCCCAATGAATAACTGAAATTGTATTCTTCCAGGCCCTTACGCACCTTTTTCTGGAAAACAGAATCACTACCTTCTATTCTTTTAATTATGTTCTCGCCGCGCGGATCATATTTGATCTTTTCCCCTTCGATAACCGGGACATTTCCGTCAAAATACTTTTCTACCATAGTAAGCGTCCTGTATACAAGATTACCTAAATCATTAGCCAAGTCGCTGTTATAGCGCTTAACAATAGCTTCTTCGGAGAAATTTCCGTCTAATCCAAAAGGGACATCGCGCAATAAAAAATAACGGTACGCGTCTAACCCGTATTTATTAACCATATCCACAGGGTTAATCACATTACCCCGGGACTTTGACATCTTTTCCTCCCTAAGCATCCACCAGCCGTGCGCGAATACCTGCTCAGGCAGATCAATTCCCAGGGCATAAAGCATAATAGGCCAATAAACAGCGTGCTGGCGTAAAATATCCTTAGCCATTAAATGGAGCTGTGCCGGCCACCATTTCGAATGGTATTTGTTATTTTCGTCAAAATACCCTACCGCACTGATGTAATTTATGAGGGCGTCAAACCAGACATACGTTACGTGGGCAGGGGCAAAGGGTAAAGGGATACCCCATCTCAGCCTCTCTTTAGGTCTTGAAATACATAAGTCATTAAGTTTGTTAAGCTCCAGGAATTTTAAAACTTCTTCTCTACGGCTTGCAGGGTTAACAAAATCAGGATGGGTTCTTATATAACCTAAGAGCCAATCCTGGTATTTTGCCAATCGAAAAAAATAATTGGTCTCGCTAATCCTCTCTACCTTCCTCTTGCAATCAGGGCATACCTGATCGATAACCTGCGCATCTATCCAGAATGTCTCGCAAGGCGTACAATACCAGCCCTCATATTTATCCTCATAAATATCTCCCTTTTTATAAAGAATCTCCAGCACCCGGGAGACAACTTGGGTATGACGATCTTCCGTTGTACGGATAAAATCATTGTAAGATATATTCAGTTTTTTCCATAACCCGATGAATTTTAAGACTACTTCATCCGCAAAATCCTTGGGAGCAAGCTTGACAGCCTCAGCCGCCTTTTCGATCTTCTGCCCGTGTTCGTCGGTGCCGGTTAAAAACCATACATTATCTTCCCCTTCCTTATTACGCATATAACGGGCTAAGGTATCTGCGGCAATAGTAGTATAGGAATGCCCTATATGAGGAGAGGCATTAACATAATACAAAGGAGTAGTGATATAGAATTTTCCGGTCATAATTATCTACTTATAAGTCGAATTAATTATTGTGCCATCTTCGGCCTGTATAGAAACGATGCGCTTAAAAACATTTACGCTTATTACCTTCCCCTTTCCCTTAGGTGTATGTATATGCTCCCCTTCACGGGGTAGACCTTTTGAAAGAAGCTTATAACTTTCATATTCAAAAGAAAGGCAGCACATAAGCCTTCCGCATATACCGGATATTTTAGGAGGGTTTAACGGGAGGCCCTCTTCCTTAGCCATCTTGATAGTCACCGGCTCAAAATCCTTCAGAAACTTTGCGCAACAAAGTTCTCTGCCGCAAGGCCCAAAACCTCCGAAAAGCCTCGCCTCATCACGCACCCCTATTTGCTTTAGTTCAATCCTCGCCTTAAAAATTTTAGCTAAATCCTTGACTAAATTCCTGAAATCGACCCTGCCTGCAGAGGTAAAGTAAAATATTATCTTGGAACGGTCAAAAGAATATTCTGCCTGGACTAACTTCATATCCAGCTTATGCTCGGCAATCTTCTTGTTGCAGGAGTTAAACGCATCTTTTGCCCTTGACCTGTTTTCCTCTACCTGTTTTAAATCGGACTCACGGGCAAGGCGCAGTATCCTCTTTAACGGCTCTTTCGAACTTTTATCAGCACAGGCACCTAAGCAGGATAAGACCTGCCCGTAATCCTGGCCGCGATCATGCTCTACGATTACATAATCCCCAGGCTTAATGGCCAACTCGCCCTTATCGTAAGAATAAACCATCCCTAAATCTCTTAAACGCACAAAAACTAGCTCACCCATATCTGCGCCTTTAGGTTATGCAGCAAGAGCCGCGTATTAATATTACGCTCTAGGTATGCCGCAGTATTAAATATGGCCGTTAGAATTCTCTCTAAGTCCGAAATCGAAAAATAAACTAATGCCTTGGAGAGTTCACCGCTACGGTCAGAATTGATTGCTTCTAGCTGAGGCATTCCGAATTTCATAAGATAAAGATCCCTAAACCAGGTATTTAATATATTCAAGCTAAGGTAGAAAGACTTCCTATCCTCTATTTTTAGACCGGCAAGATCAAACAACGAGGGAGCCATCAGCCTATCGATAATATTATTCCTGACTCTTAAAATATCGCTATCTTTTAGCCTCAAGGCATTGCCAAGTTTACCTTCAGAAAAATAAGCCAGAAAATGTGCAAGCCCCTTATCCAGATTATACCCCTCTCTCAAAATAAGTTCCAGATCCTGCCTTTTCTGGGCTTTGAATTTTACAACCTTGCACCGCGAAATAATGGTCTTAAAAAGCATAGGACCTTTATCAGTGACCAGAATAATTAAGCTTGAATCCGGCGGCTCCTCTAAAACCTTCAAAAGACAGTTTGAGGCCTCAGGGGTAAGCGTATGCGCATTATCAATAATAAAAACCTTAAACTTTCCCTCGTAAGCCCTAAGATAAATATCCTTCTTAAGCTGACGTATCTCTTCTATCTTCAGCTTAGGGTCATTGCTGGAAATAATATGCACATCCGGATGCTGGCCTTTCTCTATTTTAATACAGGATGAACAAACCCCGCAGGCATCATTAGTATTCTGAAGACAGTTAAGGGCCTGAGATAACACCCTGGCAGACATTTTTTTCCCCACGGATTCAGGTCCGGTGAATAAATACCCTCCCGCCAGCTTTCCCCTATCAAGATTTATCTTGATAATTTCTAAGGCTCTCTCCTGCCCCTTAATATCTTTAAACGGCATATCTCTTCACCAAATCCCTGATTTTCTCCTGAGTCTTATATTTATCTTCTTCAACCTTAATTACCTTAATTCTTTCCGGTTCTTGACCTGCCAGTTTCAAATATCCATTACGGACACGAAGATGATAAGCAAGAGACCTTTTTTCTATACGGTCTTTGCACCCGTTACGATGGAGCAAGCCTTTACCTACAGGTAAATCCAGAAATATAGTTAAATCCGGATTTATTCCAAAGGTCGCAAACTTACCTACCGCTTTAATAAAATCTATGCTCATCCCTAACCCATACCCCTGATAGGCAATAGTAGAATCCAGGAATCTATCGCATATAACAATGGTACCCTTCTTAAGCTCAGGCCTGATAATCTCCCCTACAATTTGCGAACGTGCTGCCATATAAAGCAGCATCTCGCATTCCGCCAGCATGCCGTCATTTTTTGCGTCTAATAATATATCCCGTATCTTTTCGCTTATCTTAGTCGCTCCGGGCTCACGCAGATAAACGGCTTTTGGATTCTTCTTCTTCAGATATTCATAAAGCATGCGCGATTGAGTGCTCTTTCCGCATCCCTCAGAACCTTCGAATGTAATAAATTTACCCTTCATATTTTATCTACAATTTCCTGCGCCATCCGGTTGTGCCATCCTTTAGATCTTCCAGGATCACGCCTTTTTCTTCCAGCTCTTTGCGTATCTTATCTGAAAGCGCATAATCCCTTGCCTTGCGCGCTGAATTTCGCTCTATTATTTTACGATCAATCGTTTTATCATCAAGGCTATCGGTACTTTCTGCAACCTGCAGGCTTAATCCCAGTAAACCCGAAGCCTTAAGCACATCCTCACGCACTTCTTTCAAAATATAAGGGTTGTTTAAGTTTTTGTTGCCCAGGTTTACCATCTCAAATATACAGGCAAGCGCCTCAGGGGTATTAAAATCATCGTCCATCTTCTCGATAAATTTAAGCCTTAATTCCCTTAGCTTGGCGCATTTCATATGAAAAAATGAAAATCTAACCTTTGCCTGCCTTGCCTTATTCAAGAAGATTATGATCCTCTCCTTAGCCGCCCTTGCCTCCTCAATCTTACCGTCAGTATAATCGATAGGATGCGAATAATGCGCCGTGAGAAAAAACAATTTAAGCAAATCAGGATCTTTATACTTAATGAGAAAATCGCGTATAGTAATAAAATTACCCGAAGATTTAGACATCTTCTGGCCATTCATCGTTAAGAGCCCATGATGTATCCAATACTTCGCGAAAGGCTTTCCTGAAAACGCCTGCGATTGGGCAATTTCATTCTCATGGTGCGGAAAGATTAAATCCCTGCCCCCCGCATGAATATCAAGGGTAGTTGTCTTTAGAAACTTCTGGCTCATTACCGAACATTCGATATGCCAACCCGGCCTGCCGCGCCCCCAGGGGCTATCCCAAGACGGCTCATTTTCTTTAGACTGTTTCCACAAGGCAAAATCAAGCGGGTCTTTCTTCAACTCGTTTGGTTCTATGCGCACCCCTTTATACATTTCATCTACGCTTTGCCCGGATAGCCTGCCGTAATCGCTAAACCTCCGGACGTTAAAATAAACATCCCCCTTAGCCTGATAGGCATAACCTTTCTGAATAAGCGTACCTATAT